>JAIROB010000227.1 GCA_031257695.1 Treponema sp.
TCCCTCCGGGGAACGATGATGTCCACAAACCCGTGTTCCTGCACAAACTCCGCGGTCTGGAACCGTTCCGGGAGCTTTTGCCCGATGGTGTCCTGGATAACCCGTTTCCCCGCAAAGCCGATAAGCGCCCCCGGCTCGGCGATGACGATATCCCCCAGGGAGGCGAAGGAAGCGGTAACCCCGCCGGTGGTGGGGTCGGTAATCACCGACAGGTAGAGCTGCCCCGCCTGGTTATGCCGGGCCACGGCTGCGGAGGTCTTGGCCATCTGCATCAGGGAAAAGATGCCCTCCTGCATACGGGCGCCCCCGGAGGTGGCAAAGATGATAACCGGCAGTTTGGCCGCGGTTCCGTGTTCCAGGGCTCGGGCGATCTTTTCGCCCACCACGCTGCCCATGCTGCCCATCATAAAGTAGCTGTCCATGACGCCTATCACCGCGGGGAATCCCCCTATCGTGCATTCCCCGGTAACCACCGCTTCTTTGGTGTCACAGCTTTGCTGCAGGGCCGCTATTTTGCTTTCGTATTCCGGAAAGCCTATGGGATTTTTCGAGTTCATCAGCGGGTCCAGTTCCTTAAAACTGCCGCCGTCCACGGTGCATTCCAGCCGTTCCTGCCAGCGCAGCCGGGCGTGGTAATTGCACTTTTCACAAACCTTATGGGCCCTTTGAAATGCTTCGATATCCGTCACCGTCCCGCAGTGGGGGCAGGCGATGTGACCGGTTTCAACCGGATCCTTGTCCATTCTGTTCCTCCGTACGCTTCGACTTTTCGTAAATATGCCTGTCCGTAAAAACAGCTCCAACCCAGGGGCGGCGCTTTGCGGACAAATACTGGCTAATGGTATCTCCCATGGTGAAGGTACCGGATATCGCCGTTTTTGTCCACCGTTCCCGGCCGCGCCCCGGGGCGCCGCGGAAACGACTTTACCGGGGGCCGGTTTTTATCCAGGTCAGCTCGTGTTTATTGTGACACAAATGGACCACCATGCCGCCGGGGATGGCGGCGAAAAGGCGGAGGGTTTCCGCGTCCCCCCGGCCCTGCATTTTTATGGTGCATACAAAGTTGCCGCAAAGCCCCGACGCCAGCCACTTTTCTATCCATTCGTAGAGCCGCCGGGGGTAGCAAACCACGTCGCAGAAGATCCAGTCCAGGGGGCCGATTTCTCCGGGGGGCAGGGTAAAAGCGTCGTGCTTCCGAAAGCTGACCGAGGGCATGGCGAGGATGCGGTCCTCCAGGGGGGAGCGGTCCACCGCCAAAACCTCCGCTCCCAGGTTTGCGAGCGCCCAGGTCCAGCCCCCGGGACTGGCCCCCGCGTCCAGGCAGCGTTCCCCCGGCTGAACCAGGCGGCCGCAGTAGGCCAGCGCTTCCCACAGTTTGAGGTAGGCGCGGCTTGGGGGGCCCTCCCGGTCTTCCTCAAATTCGATGATTCCCCCGGGAAAGGGGCTTGCACATTCGGCGGAGCCGATCAGGGTTCCGTAGTCCAGCAGGGACCAGGCGCCCATGGGGCTGTCCGGAGCGCTCCAGGGGAAGGGGCGTTTTTTTAAAGCCAGGGGCGGCAATTTTGCGGCCACCAGCGCGCCCCGCCGGAAACGGGTAAAGAGGCAGGGAGCCCAGTTCCGCTGGATACTCCGCAGGGCAAGAGCGGCCTGGGAAATGGAGTCAAAGTCCAGGCGGAAAGGTTTGGTCCAGCAGTTTTGAAACCAAAAAACCGGCGAAGGCGGGTTTTCGGCATAGTAGAAAGGGCCCCAGGAGGCGTCCCAAGCCCCCAACTCCTCTTCCAGGTGATGCGCGTAGCCGGGAACCGCTTGAAATATCCGTCCGGGAAGGTATTCCGGGGGGGGAAACGCGGAAGGATCAGGTTGCGGTGGAGCGCCAGGCAAGGTAATCAACGTAACGCTGAAACTCCCGTCCCTTGGGCGACGCTGTTATGGCAAACCCGATTTCACAGGAATAACCGTCGGCATGGACCCACCGGCTTTCAGCAAGAATATCGAAGGGATCGATCTTGGCGGCGGAATCCGGCAGAATCTGCACCTTGTAGGGAGCGTTCGGTTTAACATCCACAAATACGGTATATTCCACACGGCATCCGGTTATGCTCAGATCCTTTAGCAGCGCTTCGCCGTCAACCACTTCAGCAATAACGGCTCTGGCGAGGGTGGGGTATCTGACATTCTTTCGATTCTCAAACATGATTGCTCTATTTTGCACAGGAAGGAGGCGCTCGTCAACACGCGGGTGAAATGCCCCAGCCTCCGGGCTGGGGCATTCCGGCGGGGTTTTAGAACCTGCCTTTGTAGATCGCCGTGCCGTACTCGTAGAGTTCGTCGTTGAGCCACCCGTTGAGGGGCGCCCATTTGGCCATGGCCTCGGGGCCGCCGAAGAAATCGCCCACCATGGCAAAGGCAATAAACCCGCCGTTCTTCGCGTACTTGTCCAGATAATCCCGCATATAACCCCGGACGGTCTCCTCGGAATCCGTGACCTGCACCGGATAATTCCAGCCGCCGGTAATGGCGATTTTGTTGCCGTGCTTTTTCTGCACCGCCACAAGATCATTAGCGTCCTGACAGGGGTTCCAGTATCCCGCGCCTATATCTATCATTTCGCCCACAAAATCTTCGCTGCGCCCGCAGTTGTGGAAGTTGATCAATACCCCGCGCTCCCGCACCGGTTTGGTAAGCCGCGCGTAGATGGGCTTAAAAACCTTGCGGTAGATGTCTATGGAAAAGAAGGGATTCGCCGCGGCCGCGGTATCGTCGCCCATGGTCATAACGTCGGGTTTCCAGTAGTCCAGGGTGGTTTGAATCCGGGGAAGGTACCAGTCGGTCATATAGTTGAGCAGATCGATGCACATGTCCGGTTCCTCAAAGAGGGCGATGAGGGTAGTCTCGAACCCCATAAAAGCCACCAACTGCTGGAAGGGCTGGAAGCCCAGCTCGCAGGCCACCGCTACCTGGGTACGGTCAATTTTGTCCAGCTCCTCCTTTGCCATGGCTGCCCAATCGTGCTGGGGCACCGGCGGGTGCTTTACCACCTTTTCCCAGTTACAAATATCGTCCAGGATAAAGGCGTTGGGCTTGGGCAGCCCCGCCTGCATTCCCTCCTCCCAGGTATAATTGGCTCCCCACATATCCTTCCAGTCGCCGTGGGGCTGGGTCCAGCCGGAAATCATTTCCGCCTGGCCGGAGGTGATATTGAAAGGTCCCGCCGCCATGGAGCTGACCCCGTGGTCCTTGTAGGGCATAAAACCGGGAACCCATTCGGGGATTTGACCGCTCCCCACCCGCAAATAATTTTCCTTCGCCGTAAGTTTGGCCATGCTTATCCTCCTTAAAGCACATAAAAATATACCGCCCTGGGCGGCCGCCGCTATGCGGACAATCCATTATAGCAGGGCCCGGCAAAAAAGGGAAGCGCATTGCCTCATCAGAAAAGTAACCCAAAACCACCAATGCCTCATTCAGATGATAAAAACATTTCGCCTCTTTAGATTGCCGCGCAAGCGGTTTTATGCTGTCACATTTTAAATTCGCTGCCCAGGTAGACTTCCCGAACCATTTCGTTCGCCAGAATCACTTCCCGGTCCCCACGGGCGACAATGCTTCCGTCGGCGATGATAAAAGCCTCGGTGGTAATCTCCAGGGTGTCCCGCACGTTGTGATCCGTAATGAGAATGCCTATGCCCTTCTCGGCCAGTTGGCGGATTATCTGTTTTATTTCAAAAACCGCGATGGGGTCTATCCCCGCGAAGGGCTCGTCCAGGAGGAGAAACTTAGGCTCCGTGGCCAGCGCCCGGGCTATTTCGGTGCGCCGCCGCTCGCCGCCCGACAGGGTATAGCCGTACTGGGATCGGATCCGGGCGATGCCGAATTCCTCCAGCAGCGCCTCCAGGCGGTCCTTCTTCTGCTCCCTGGTAATATCCCTGCGGCTCTCCAGGATAGCCATGATGTTCTGTTCCACCGTAAGCCTGCGGAAAATCGAAGCCTCCTGGGGCAGATACGCGACCCCCAGCCGGGCCCGGCGGAACATGGGTTTTTCGGTAATATCCCCGCCGTTGAGAAACACCGAGCCCACGGTGGGCTTGTAAAAGCCCACGATCATATAAAAGATGGTGGTTTTTCCGGCGCCGTTGGGCCCCAAAAGCCCCGCCACTTCTCCGTTGTGCATGGAAAAGTTGACCCCCCGCACCACTTCCTTGCGGCCGAATTTTTTGTGTAAATTGACGACGCTTAAAACATGGGCCGTCTGGGGCGGGATCTGATCCGGAATCTGATCCTCCGGCGTTTCCGTTCTGGTAGCTTCGTCCATGGACCCTATTCCTCAAGCGGCGGCGTTTCCTCCGCAGTCCCCGCGGGAGTTTCCGCGGAGGCTTCAGCGGGGACTTCCACAGGAGTTTCCGCGGCGGGCGCCTCTTCTCCGGTTTCCTCCGGCGGCGTTTCCGCTTCTTTCGCCTTTTCCTGAATTGAGCCTGACACCGATCCTTCCATGCTCACATCGTCGGTTTCAAGATCCACCCGGATCCTGTCCGCCCTGAATTCGTCGCTCTTTTTAAAAACCACGGGAAACCCCGAAAGATCCAGCAGCTTTGCCTGCCGCCGGTACACCGCGTATTCAGAACGGCAGACCAGATCGTCCTTAAAGAGGCGCACCGAGATCTGGAACACCGTAATTTCGTTCTGATCGTCGTATTCAATAAAACGGCCCTTGGCGACAATTTCGTTTTTCCTGTCCTCCAGGGTGGAGTTGCCCTCCAGCCGGGCTATCTTGAGCTTCCGGTCGTAACGCAGCCGGTCGGTTTGAAAGAGGATGTTCTTCTCCTCCTCCATGCCCCACACGTCCCCGGAACAGTCGATAAACTGGTTATCCTCCCCCTGCAGTTCTATCCGGTCGGCCCTCAGGACCAGCTTGTCGGACCGCACCTCCGCGTTTCCCGTGAGCATGGTGATTTCCTTTCCCGACACCCGGCCCCCGGACATACGATCCGCCTTAAACGTAAAAGTGTCGGCCCCGAAGGCAGCGTCCCGGGGGAACAGTATCGCTGCGGCGAGCATAAACAGCCCGAGGATGGCGCCTTTCCCTCTCATAGACCGTCCCGGAGGGCGCCGCTGTTTTCTTCGCCCGGGATCGGCGCAAAGACGGCGTCAAAATCCTCTTCAAGCTCCCGGATAAGTTCTTCCTCCAAAGGGGCTTCAAACTCCTCCCCTTCTTCCGAAGGCTCCTCCTCTTCTGTTTCCGTGTCGACGTAGGAGCCCTCCACGCCGCCGGAAAAGGTCCAGGTCCTGCGCCGGGAGTCCGCGGAAAAGCCCCTGCCGGAAAAGACCGTGCCGTCGGAACGCTGTATATCCACCCTATGCTCATCGCTGCCGGCAAGGATTCGTTTTTCGTCCTCCCAGGTGAGCTTGTCCGTTTCTATGGTGATGTCCTCGGAGTCCACGGCAATAATGATGCTCTGCTCCAGTTGTATATTGCCCGAATCGAGCTCCACCAGGCCGCTTCCCGCGCTGCCCGTGGCGTTGACCTCGCTGCCGTGGCTGTAAAACTGTTCAAAAGAAAAGTTTTGCAGCTCCATGGCCTGCCGGTTTTCGTAGCGCTCAGCCTGCTGCGCCCGGAAACGCACCACCGGATCCCCGTCCCGCATCCGCACGTACTCCACGTTCCCCATCACAATGTCCGCCTGATCCTCGCTTTCGGAGGCCCCGTCCCCATAGTCAAAGGTGCATCCCCCAAACACAAAAACTGTCATGCAAAGCAGCGTTAGTATGCGTAGTTTTTGTGTGTTTCGCTTCATCGGCGGCTTTCGGGACCCCGGAGGTCCTAACGCTCCTTTGTGTGTTTTACCGCGGCCACAAAGTCCCTGAACAGGGGGCTTGACGCGGTGGGTTTGGACTTAAACTCCGGGTGGAACTGCACCCCCAGGCCCCAGGGATGATCCGGCCATTCCACCGCTTCCACCAGGCTCCTGTCTTCGGTAAAGCCCGTCAGGAGCAGCCCGGAGTCGGTCATTTCCCTGCGGAAGGTATTGGCAAACTCGTAACGGTGCCGGTGCCGCTCGGACACGACCTTGGTCTTATAGGCTTCGGAAAACCTGGAGTTCGGCTCGGGCAGGGATTTCCATTCCCCCAGCCGCATGGTGCCGCCGTAGTTTTTCACGTCCACCTGATCCTCCAAAAGGCTCACCACCGGATGCCTGGTGTCCTGGTTGAATTCCGTGGAATCCGCGTCTTCCCAGCCCAGGACATTTCGCGCCCAGTCTATCACCATGACCTGCATCCCCAGGCAAATGCCGAAGAAGGGAAGTTTATGGGTCCGGGCCCAGGCCGCGGCGGTAACCATGCCGTCAACGCCCCGCTGGCCAAAACCTCCGGGGACCAGAACGCCGTCCACGCTTCCGCCTTCCGCGTTCGCCCCCAGGATCGTGTCCGGGTCCGCGGCTCCCTCCAGCCGGGAGGAGTCGACTTTGACCAGCTTCACCTCCACCGCGTTTTCCAGGCCGGCGTGGAACAGCGCCTCAAACACCGATTTATAGGCGTCATGGAGATCCATGTACTTGCCCACAATGCCGATCCGCAGGGTCCCGCTCCGGGCCTCAAGCCGTTTCATCATGTCGCGCCAGGGCTTGAGATTGGCGTGCCGGCTTTCCACCCCCAGCTTTTTGAGCGCCACCTGATCCAGTTTTTGATCGTAAAAAATCAGGGGCACCTCATAAATGGTGGAAGTCACATGGTAGGAGGTGAATACGGCCTCGTTTTCCACATTGGTAAACAGGGCGATTTTCCGGCGGGTGGCATCGTCCAGAAGCACCGGCGCGCGGCAGATCAGCATATCCGGCTGGATTCCCTGCTCCTGCATCGCCTTCACCGAATGTTGGGTGGGCTTGGTTTTCAGCTCCCGCTCCCCAACTTCGGGAATCAGGGTCAGGTGCGCCAAAAGAACATTGTCCCGGCCCAGCTCATGAATAAGCTGCCGGGCCGCCTCCAGGAAGGGGATGGATTCAATGTCCCCCACGGTGCCGCCGATCTCCACAATCACCACATCGCTGTCCGCGTCGTCCCGGGAAACCGCGAGGATCCGGCTCTTGATCTCATCGGTGATATGGGGAATAACCTGGACGCAGCGCCCCAGGTAACGGCCCTCCCGCTCCTTGCGGATCACCGCCTCGTAGATCTGGCCGGTGGTGATGGAATTGGCCCGGGAGAGGGGTCCCGAGGTAAAGCGGGCGTAGTTTCCCAGGTCCAGGTCCGTTTCGCCCCCGTCGTCGGTGACATAGACCTCCCCGTGCTGGTAAGGGCTCATGGTCCCGGCGTCCACGTTGATATAGGGATCGCACTTGACCATGCGGACATTGAGCCCCCGGCTTTCCAGCAAGGCGCCCAGCGAAGAGGCCGCGACCCCCTTGCCCAGACTTGAACACACGCCTCCGGTGACAAAAATATACTTATTCATGTAAAACTATTATTCCGAAGCGCCCGGCTTTAGTCAATCGCGTTTTCCCCGGATCGGGCTACAGGGCAAAATCCGCGCCCGCGGCCCCTTCCGCCTTGCCCGCGCGCCGGGCTGGGCGCGCTTCCCTTTTCACGGTATAGTGGGTTTGCTCGTATGAATAATTCCGTCAGAGCCGGCATTGTTTTTTTCGCGGCCCTGTTTATTGGGTCCGCGGCGGTCTGTCTCCTGCTCCGGCCTTTCATTGCCAATCTGCGCCTCAGCGAATACCGGGAACAGTTCAGCGCCTGGATACACGGCCTGGGCCTCAAGGGCATGGCGATCCTGCTGGGCATACAGATCCTCCAAATCGTTGTGGCGGTCATCCCCGGGGGGCTCGTGGAAATAGTGGCCGGCGTCGCCTATGGAGCGTGGGGAGGGTTTGCCCTTTGTATTCTGGGTTGTCTTGCCGCCAGCGCGGGAATATTCCTGATGGTGCGGATCTTTGGGGCGCCCCTGGTGGAGCGGTTCTTCGGCAAAAAACTGACGGACAAATATAGGTTTCTTGGGAACACGAAAAAAGTCTCCCTGGCGCTTTTTATCCTGTTCCTCATCCCCGGAATCCCCAAGGACGCTCTCACCTACATTGCGCCCCTGGGGACTATTAAGCCGGGCCGTTTTCTCCTCATTGCCACCGTCGCCCGCTCCCCGGCTATCCTCATGTCCACCATGTTCGGCAGCTCCGTGCTCCGGGGCAACCGGATGCTCATCGCTCTGTTCTTTGCGGCAATCGCGCTCACAGGCATGGTCGGCCTGCTCTACGGCGGGCGCATCGCCGACCGGATCAGGCGCCAACACCGCGCCTGATCCTTATGCTCCGCGCTTTTGCCGGCGCGGGGGCGCGACACAGGGACCGGGTTTCCCGTGTCGAAGCCGGTCTCAAAAACAGAGCCCCCGCCCGCGGCTCAGGCGTGGTAGCGCGCCTTCGCTTTGATGCGGTTCAGTCGTGTCCCGTGGTTCGACAATCTTTGCCTCCTCGCCGTTAAAGATTGCGGCTTCCGCGGGCGGGGCGCGGCGTATGTTCCTTAGGCGTTAGGTTGTGCAAACCACGGGAACCTGTTATTCTGAGCCCCGGAGGAACTAACGATGAAGAAGAGAGGCATTTTATTACTATTGGTCTGCGCCCTGCTTATCGCGGCGGGGACGGATGTGTTTGCCGGGGGCAAGCAGGAGCCCGGCGGGGCCAAGGCGTTCATTATCGCCACGGACACCACCTTCGCGCCCTTTGAATTCCAGGACGCGGGGGGCAGCTACGTGGGGGTGGACATAGACCTGCTGGCGGCCATTGCCGCGGATCAGGGCTTTGCCTACGAGCTCAAGCCCCTGGGGTTCAGCGCCGCGGTGGCGGCCCTGGAGTCCAACCAGGCGG
>JAIROB010000255.1 GCA_031257695.1 Treponema sp.
TCGTCGCCGTGGAGCTGGGCCATGCCGACAACCCCGTCCCGAAACAGCGCCGCCACCAGCGCCGCCGCCGCGTTGACAAAGACCCCGACCGGGACCACGCCGTCCCGCAGCCGCTCCCGGAGGCGCGCCGCCTGCGCCGGGGAAACCTGGCGTCTGCTTGGGGCAAACACAAACCCGGCATAATCCGGCGCCGCATCGTTGGCAAAATCAATGTCGTCCTCCCGGAAAAGCCCGCAAATTTTTATCTTTCCCACTTTTGCTCCTCCAGAGCGGGCGCCTGCCGGTCCGCGGCGGCCCGCAGTTCCTGCAGGCCGCCGCGCTTATCCGCCGCGCGCATAAGGGTTTCCCCAATTAGCACGCCGTCGATGTCTGCCCCCCGCGTCAAGATCCTGATATCCTCCGGCCCCTTGACGCCGCTTTCGGACACCGTGAGTATTCCCGCTGGGATCAGGGGGCGCAGTTTTACTGTGGTCTCAAGGTCCACGGCAAAGGTTTTGAGGTCCCGGTTGTTTATCCCCACTATCCGGGCGCCCGCGTCCAGGGCGGATCGTAGCTCCTCCTCATGGTGGGTTTCCACCAGCGCGGAGAGGCCCAGGGAATCCGCTATTCCGATATACGTTTCCAGGGTTTTCGTGTCCAGGAGCGCGCAGATCAGCAGTACAGCGGAGGCGCCCAGGAGTTTTGCCTCGTAAATTTGATACGGGTCAACGATAAAATCCTTGCGTAACACCGGAAGGAGCGACCGCGCCGCTATGTCCCGCAAATACCGATCGCTCCCCAAAAAATAGTCCGGCTCGGTGAGGACGGAAAGGGCGGCCGCTCCGGCGGCTTCGTATCCGGCGGCGATTTCCGGGTAGGGGAAGGGCGCCCCGTCCTTCGGGTCCCCGGCGATGATCCCCCTGGAAGGCGAAGCCCGCTTGACCTCGCAGATAAAGGACAGCCCCTCCGCGGCCAGGGCTTGCTCAAAGGGCAGCCGCGTGTCCGCCGCCGGAACGGACAGGGCCGCCTGGGTCAGGGCCGCGTCCCGCACTGCCTCCGCTGAGCGCAGGGCCCTTGCCTTTTCCACCCGTATCCGGGCGCTTGCCGCAATATCGTCGAGTATCACGACTAAGCCTCCGCCCTGTCCGCGGCCCGGGAAAGGCTGATAAACCGTTCCAACTGCCGCAGGGCCCTGCCGCTGTCGATGGTTTCCCGGGCAAGGACAATGGCGTCGGCGATGGAGAGTTCCGGTTTGGCAATGTGGATGGCCGCGGCGGAGTTGAGCAGCGCCGCGTCCCGCCTGGGACCCGCTTCGCCGGAGAGTATGGCCCGGGTTATGGCGGCGTTTTCCGCGGGGGTCCCCCCGACCAGGTCTTCCTTTTTGCAGCGCCGGAGGCCGAATTGTTCGGGCTTAATGACGTAGGATTTAAAAACCTCAACGGACCCGGAGGGGCCTGTCCGCGCTTCGCAGACCGAAGTAGGGGCGCTCATGGAAATTTCGTCCAGCCCGTCCTGGCCGTACACCACCAGGGCGCTCTTTACCCCAAGGTTCAACAGCACCCTGGCCATGGGCTCCGTGAGTTCCTGATCGTAGACCCCCAGGAGTTCCATGTTGGCGCCCGCGGGATTGACCAGGGGGCCTAATATATTGAAGATAATTCTGATGCCTAGTTCCTTCCGAACCGGCTCCACGTACTTCATGGAGAGGTGGTAGTTCTGGGCAAAGAGAAAACACAGGCCGATGGTTTTGAGCAGGGCGAGGCTTTGGTCCGGGGAAACGGAGATATCCACCCCCAGCGCTTCCAGCACATCCGCCGCGCCGGACTTGCTCGACGCCGCCCGGTTGCCGTGTTTCGCCACCGGGATGCCCGCGGCGGAAATCACCAGAGCCGAAGTGGTGGAAATGTTGAAGGAATTGGATTTGTCCCCGCCGGTGCCCACAATTTCCAGGACATCCATGTCATGAAGGATACGGACGCAGTGTTTCCGCATCCCCGCGGCGGAGGCGGTGATTTCCTCGATGGTCTCGCCCTTTACCGCCATGGCGGCAAGGTAGGCCGCCATTTGAATGTCGCTGGCCTGGCCGCCCATGATCTCGTCCATCACCGCTTCGGCCATGGCGTACTCCAGGTTTTCCCTGGCCGCGGCCTTAGCTATCGCTTCTCTAATCATGTCAAAACTCCTGTAAAAAATTATCAACCGGGGGTTTTCCTAAAACGGGCCGGGAATCGCCGCCTCATAGTTGTATGTCCAAAAAATTTTGCGCGATCCGCTTTCCCTCCGGGGTGAGGATCGATTCGGGGTGGAACTGGACGCCGTAGACGGGGAAGTCCCCGCCCCCCAGGACCCGCTTGAGGGAGGGCTCGGCATAGGCGATGTAGTCGTAGGAAAAATAGCCTGCCAGCCCCCCGGTGAAGGGGGGCAGCTCCGGCATCCGGGGGCTCCGGTTGTCTTCGATGATCCGGTTGATGTAGGAGCCGGGATCCGTGGTATTCACTTCCAGGTTGGCCCCGTTTTTGATCCACAGAACGCCCCCGGCGCAGCTAATTTCCAGCCTGGGGTCGTAGCCCAAAAAGGTGTAGCGCCCCCGCTGTTCCGCATCCTCCAGGCTTTCCAGAATGAAGCGCTGGCGGCTCAAATTTTTCAAAACCCTGAAGGTTTCCGCGGGCGAGCGGGTCCCGGCGTCCAGGGTCTTCCAGAGCGGAATCCGCCGGTAGTTTTTCACCAGGGCCTCAAATTGTTCAGTTCCGGGCGCGTAGTCCATAATCCCCCTGCCGCGGGGGTCCGCCCCGCGATATTTGGTTTGTTCCGGCGTTTCTATTAATAGAAACGACCTATGTTACTTTATAGAGAAACATCATATTTTTGTCAAGCGGGACGGGGACAGAGCCGGGCGCCGGCGTTTACTTTTTTCGAGCCGGCCATGGGCGCATTTTTGTGTGCCCGGCACACAAAAACCGGGCCTGAACCCTCACGAAATCAACCAACCCCGCCGCAGAGCGGACGGGGTATGGTTGGTTCTGATAGGTATGGATTTTATGCGGGTTTAATACCCCCACAAACCAATACGTTAGCCGATTCAAAACCGCCCCAGAGG
>JAIROB010000256.1 GCA_031257695.1 Treponema sp.
ACGCCAGGACATAAAATTAAGCATCAACTCCAAAAGCTTGTAGATAAAGGGACTGTAGAGAACTATGGAGCGGTTTCAAACAAAATATCCGCGCCGTTCATAGTTAAGTATAACAGCAATGAGGGAAATCCGCCAGAGAGCGCCCCCCCTATGGGCCGGTTGGGTGTGCGGGGTTGCGCTACAACGGAGTTAGGGGGTCCTGGCAGTGGAACTCGCTTGCCGCCCGCTCGTTCGCTGTGCTCAAATGCGGGCGGCAAGCGAGTCCATTACCACCCCCTTTCAGCCGGTGGGGGAGCGCAGCCCCGTGCCGAGTGAAAGCGGTCTATAGGGGGGCCTTGGGCGCGGGGCCTATGTTTTTTTGCCGATACCCCCATTACACAGTGTGTGTGCGTACCCAGGAACCGCTTGCGCGGTAATCAGAAAGGGTGGGTGGGCTTGGGTGCGGGGGGCTTGGGTGCGGGGGGCTTTTCCGCCGCTTAGCCCGGAGAAATGGTCGCGGGCGGGGGAGATTTTGGGGGTAAACGGGCGCCGGCGCGCCGTTTACCCGGACGGGGTCTGACCCCGGTCTCCGCCCCACGCTCAACGGCGCCGCCCACGAGCGCCCCCTCAGGCGGTTCCCCCTCCACTACCGCCGACCAATACCGGTCCCCCCAGATATGCCCTATCCGCCCCGTCAGAGCGTTGTACCGCTGGGCGAAGGTCTGCTTGATCCACTTCATAATCGCTGGAAGCTCCATCCCGTCCTCCGGCTTTATGTAAAAGGTAAGCCAGTCGTCCTCCAGGCGCAGGGCGCGCACACTGAACACGAACCGGATCTCCGCCGCCCGGAACACCTGGTCGAAGAGCGCCAGGGCCGTAGAATGACGGAACAGCGGTTCCCGATTGTTGATTTGGGAGCGGATCTCATACCACGCCCCTTGTTGTAAAACGCGTAACGGTCTCATACAGGGTATAAGGGAGTCAACAGGTCATTTTGCTTTAGTGGACAGGAAAAAAATCACACAAAAAAGCGAAAAACCTGTGGGATGGGCGTCCGGAGCCTTTTCGCTATTCGCGTTTTCTACAGGCCGGGTTCCGCTCTTGTTTCTTTCTATGCGTTTATCCTGCGCAAAAAACTGCCAGTAATTCCGAATTCAAAAAATGGTCAAATACCAGACGGCTATTGAAGGGCTTACCAGACATAAGCGGAGAGTATTTGACCATTTTTACTATGCTCACCCGCGTTTTTTAGCGGCAATTCCGATTTGAGCGCCGGCCGAAAAGACCTGCGGAGCCCCCCTAACCCAACCGGGCCCATAGGGGGCTCCGCAGGTCTTTTCGGTTTTGGAATTTTGAATTCGGACTTGCTGGAAACCTCCGTCTTTCCGGTGTTTTTATTTTTTGTTTATGGTATACTTTAAACGGCATAGGGTTTTTAAGTGACTATTTCCCGGAAGGCGGCGTTCAGCTTACTAATTACTACCTTCCTCTTTGCCGTTTTTACGGCGCTGGCTTTTACCGGCTTGTTCGATCTGGTGGAAGCCCGGTTTTATAATCCCGCGGTGGCCAGGGCTATAGGCCGGGAAATTGACGCGGACGCCCGGGTTATAGGGGAATTTTTCGGGGAGCTGCAGATCCGCTTTGCCGCCACGCTGGATGAGGGGGCGGTGCGGCGGAGTCTGCTTGCCGACCTGGAAAGCGAGGATATTGCCCTGCGGGCGAGTCTGTACGGAGAGCTTTTGGAGTCCCTGGGGGGGCTCCAGTCGGTGCGGTTCATCGACTCCGGGGGGCGGCGCATCCACTTTTCGACCTGGCCGCCGGATATCCTGCGCCAGGATCAGAATTCCGTCGCCTACCGGAACTACGGAGCGGCGGAGAACAGCGCCGCCTATATCCCCTACGGGCAGGTGGAGGCCGCGGCTCCCAGGCTCATTATGGACGGCGCGGGGGAGCGGATCCTTTTTTCCTATCCCTTCTACGATTCCTTCGAGGTATACCGGGGAACGGCGCTCTTTTCCCTTTCGGTGCGGGCGGTGATGGACAGGATGGTAAGCGCCGGGCGGATAAAAGTCGGGGAGGACGTGTCGGTTATCTCCGAACCGCCGGGGCTGGTCACCGGCCTTCCTTCGGTGGGGCGGAATGTCCTGGCCCCCCTGATTGCCCGGCTCTGGAGTGAAAACAGCCTCTCCCTGGGCAGGCTCAACTCCGGCGCGACCGGGATCAGCCTGGCCCTGATCTCCCGGACGACGGATCAAAACCTCTACATAGGCCGGCTGGTAGAGGAATCCCTGCTGAGTTTTCCCCCGGCTATGAAGATTATTCTGATGGCATCCTTCCTTATTACGGTGTATCTCATCATTTTTTTGCTTTTCAACCTCCGCCAGGACGATCTGACGATCATTCAAAGCCGTTTGAAGAAGTTGCAGGTCAATTTGCTTGAGGAATATTACGAGCATACGGGGGATATGAACTGGAACCGCTGGCGAAGGGAGCTTGAACACCGCCGGGAGGATGTTCATTCCGAACTGAAACGGGGGCTGAACGCCGGGATCGGGGGACTTGCCGAGGTCGACAACTTTATTGACCGGTCCTGGGATGATCTTATGGCGATCATCGGAGGGCGCATCGAGAGGCGGGTCGGGATTGACGAGGATACCCTGCGGACTCTTTTGGGCCGACTCCTGCCGGAAAGGACGGCGTCCTACAGGGCCTTGGACAACGCCGGGGCCGAAGATTCCGGGGAAATAGCGGGTCTGGACGAAGCGGACATAGTGGATGCGCTTGAAGGGCCTGTCGTGGGGAAGGTGGTTTCCGAGGCGCCGGAGCCGGAGCTTGAGGAACTTGACGCCGCGAAACTGGAGCCTGTTGAGTTGGAGCCTGCGGAGCCGGAGGAGCTCGAAGCAGTGGACGACCCGGAAGCGGAGTTGGCTGAACTTGAAGCTGCGGAGGACGGGGAAGCGCCTGAGGACCCCGCGGGCGGGGAAGCGGAGTTGGCGGAGCTTGAGGCCGCGGAAGCGGAACCGGTGGAAGCGGAGGGCGAAGGGCCGCGGGCCGAAGCGGTAGAGGACGATGAAGCGCCTGAAGACCCCGCGGGTGGGGAAGCGGAGTTGGCGGAGCTTGAGGCCGCAGGCTTGGATCTGGTGGAAGCGGAGGGCGAAGATTCGCGGGCCGAAGCGGGGGAAACGGCGGAAGATGGGGAAGCGCCTGAGGATCCTGCGGGCGGGGAAGCGGAGGTAGCTGAGCTTGAGGCCGCGGGCCCGGAGCTTGAGGAACTGGAGATTATGGCGGAATTCTATGGCATCAATCCGTCGGAATTCGGGGAACCCGACGAGGACGAAATGACCATAGACAATCTGGCCAGGGCCATAGAATTCAGCCCCGAACCGCAGGAGATCGCCCAGGAAAAAGAGGATGCCGCCAAGTCCATGGCGGAACATTTTGAAATCCAATCCCCCTTTACCTCGATTTTTTCCACCCTTTCGGAAGTGGCATTTGAACCGGAGCCCATGGAGGACCTTGAATCCCTGGAAAGAGAGTGGCTGGCGCCGGATGATTCCCCGGAAGCGGAGGCGGAGGAGCTGCCGTTCAGTTTTGCGGGCCCCCAGCTCTCCGTCCCGTTCCTGAAAGCGCTAAACAGTGAAATTATCGTCCTTACGGCGGAAGATGAGAATGAGGACCTTCCCGCCGTGCCGGAAGAAGCGGCGCCGGAGGAAGCGGCGCCCGGCAGGGTTGTTACGGAACGGGACGGGGTGATCTATATCAATGAAAGTGTTTTAAGCCCGGACAAAGAAACCTTAAAGGGCCTGGATAAGAACTTTAAAAATCTGATCGACTCGATACTCAATAATACCTGAACGGCTACCGTATCAAGGCCCGCGGATTAACCGTAACGCCGTTCTTGTACACCGCAAAATGCAAATGGGGCCCTGTGCTTAAACCCGTGCTGCCCACATCCCCGATAACATCTCCGCCCCGGACATAGGAGCCGGCCTTTGTTCTAATCACACTGAGATGGGCATAGAGGGTCCGGTAGCCGGAATGATGGGTTATGACCACATAATTGCCGGAAACACCGTCAAAGCCCACCGAAGAGACCCTTCCCGCCATGCCCGCCCGGACGGGGGTCCCCTGGGAGGCGCCTATGTCGAGGCCGGCGTGGAACTGGCGTTCCCTGGTAAAGGGGCTGGGGCGGTATCCGTAGGGGGAGGTAATATAACCGCGGACAGGCCATATAAAAAGATCCCCGTTGATCTCCTGGAGATCCGTCCGGGAAAGCCGGGCGCCGGGGATAAACAGGCTGGTTCCGGCGTTTATGGTTTCAGAAAAAAGCTCATTCGCCGTGAGGATCGAATCGGTGTCGGCATCGTACTTTTCGGCTATCGATGCCAGGGTATCTCCCTGTCCGACCCTATGGAGTATGCCGTCCTGGTTGGGGATGCGGATCATTTGGTCTATTTGAATCAGCCGTGAATTCTTGATGTTGTTCAACGACAGAAGGGTGTCAGGGTTAAGGCCGTAGGTCTGCGCCAGCGCGCCGATGGTGTCCCCCTGGCGGATCTTGTAGGAAAACGAAAGCAGCATCTGGGGCTTGGAATAGGCTTCCGGTTCCGTCATGCCGGCCAGGACTGTTCCTGAACCGGCGCTGGCTTCGGCTTCGTACTCGTATTCGGGCAGGACCAGGGAAATGTTTTCACTGTAGGGCATCCCCATGCCGTTTTCATCATCCCGGGACGCGCTGGTCCGCAGTATTGTGAGGGCGGCTTTATCTAGCAGGCTGGGACCGTAACCCGGAAAGGGAAAAACATACATGAGGGAGAAAAGCATGACCAGCCTGACAAATTTTTTCATGGTAGTATCTTAGATGCTTTTTTCGGATTTAACAATTACATTTTGAAAAAAAAATGCCTTTTATTGAAAAAAACCTGCGCCGCCCTCTATTGTTCATTTTTCCCCTTCCTTTCCAGGAACGACAAAGCATCCCGAATCTCCGCCGCCCGCTCGTATTCTTCGGAGGCCACCGCCTGGTCCAGCTCCATACGGAGGCTCTCCAGCCGGGCGACAAAACCGGGCGGTTCCGGTTTGGCGTTCCAAAAATTGTCCTTTATAGTATCGGCGGAAATTTCGTCGGAGCCCCCCAGGGTATCAAGAAAAAAATCCAGGGGCAGGGCCGCCTGCTCCGTCACCTTTGAGGAAATAAAAACCGGGCGATCGGAGCGGACCGCCAGGGCAAGAGCATCGGAGGGGCGGGAATCCAGGAAAAAAGGCTTTTTCTCGGAAAATTCCCTGCCCGTAAAGAGGATCCTGGCATAGAAGACATTGTTGCGTAAATCGTGGATCTCCACCCGATGCAATCTGAGGGAGTTCCTTCGGGCAAATTCCAGAAACAGATCGTGGGTAAGGGGCCGGGAAACCGGTATCTCGCCCAACCCCATGAGTATGGCCTCGGTTTCGGCTTCGCCGATAAAGATCGGCACCGCCACATCGGATTTCAGGAGGCGCAGCAACAACGCCGTCCCGTCATCTATCCGGGCAACGGTCCAGATTTCTGCTTCATGCATCCTGTCCTTCATAGGATCCCCCCCTAAGCAATCGAGTCGATTAGGCTTGCAAGCAGGCCGCTGGAGTCAAAACCGGAAAATGCCCCCCGGGCTTCGCCGATAAGGGCAAGTCCCTGTCTTCTGGCTTCCTCCAGGGCGCCGGAGCCTTCCAGCTCGGCGATAAGCTCCTCTACTTCGGGCGCCCCGGCGCCGCCTGCCCGGGCCGCCGCAAAACATCGGCTTACCAGGGCGGAATCGTGTTCCTGACGGTAGAGGTAGAGCAGCACGGGAAGGCTTTTTTTCCCCTCCACAATATCGTCGCCCCGCTTTTTGCCGGGGTTGCCGGTGGTCAGGTTTTTAACATCGTCCAGAATCTGGAAGCCCACCCCCAGGTTTTCCGCCGCGTCCCCCAGGGGATCCGCCCACCTGTCTATGTCGCCGGGCTCAATGGCTCCGGCCGCGGCCGCGGCATAGACCCCCAGAATCGCCGCAAACCGGGCCAGGCAGCCGGTTTTCAGGCGGCACATCAGGTCGTATTCCGACAGGCGCGGCAGGGGGGCCGATTGTTCGGCGCGGTGCCAGGCAATGTCCATGGCCTGCCCCAGATGCAGCCGCCGCATATACTCCCCCCACAGCCGGTACACCCGGTTCCGCAGTTCCGGCGGAGCGTCCCAGGCTTCAATACAATCGAGGGGGAGAAAATAAAGGAAGCATCCTGAATTGATCGCCGTATCGGTCCCGTAGAGAATATGAGCGGCGGCCTTTCCCCGGCGTTCCTCTGAATTGTCTTCTATATCGTCGTGGATAAGGCTGGCGTTGTGGGGCAGTTCCACCAGGGGAACCAGGGCCAGCGCGGCGTCGCCTCCCCCAAGGTTCTCGCAGATCAGGATAGTCAGCAGCGGCCGCCACCGCTTGCCTCCCCGGGAAACCAGATCCCAGCCCGGAAGGGTAAGGGACTTCGCCAGCGCGGGAGAAACCGGGCGCGGCAGGCCGGGAACCGTGCGATCCACCCAGGATGCGTTCGGATTTTCCGGGAGATAGGAATTTAAAACAGCTTCTATGGTAGCCAATCGCTGGATATACTTTAAATTCATGGCGCTATTTTATACGATAAAGACATCGGGGGAAAGACCTCGCATAGTCTCACGTTAAATCTAACCATGGGGACCGCGAAATCCCAGGTAAAAATCTAACCATAGCCTACTAAAATTAAGCTCTAAAAACAAGCGTTTTGGGGGCGGCATGGAGTTGACTATGAAACAAAGACAAGCTCTGGCGAATGTAACAGGGCCCCGGTATCGCACGGCCGGGAAGACGGAAAAAGGCGTTATTCGCAGGCGGGTTTAATACCCAAGAACCCGCCTTCCGGCGGGGGAGCCTCTGGGGCGGTTTTGAATCAGCTAACGTATTGGTTTGTGGGGGTATTAAACCCGCATAAAATCCATACCTATCAGAACCAACCATACCCCGTCCGCTCTGCGGCGGGGTTGGTTGATTACAAAATAATTAATGGCAATAAAACAGTCGCAATACAACAGATAATTGATACCCGAAGAAATATAGAAGAATTATTGGTTAATTTGATAATCGAAAAAAAGATATAAAAAAAATCGTACCGCGCATAAGTTGTTTGTTGTTTCATCCTGTTCTTCCATATCTTTCCAATTTGCCCTTCTGCCCCTTCCACGGGAACCTGCTGTAGTACGGACAGATCGCCATAGGGATTGCCTGCTTTTACTGGTTGCTTGCATTTTATCACTTTCCAGAGTAGAATATTCCGATATGAAAACCCTGTCCGGCGCGTGCATGGACTTTGCGCCCCTGTGCTTTGCTTTTTTGGGGGGGGGGGGGGGGGGGGGGGGGGGGGGGGGGGGGGGGGGGGGGGGGGGGGGGGGCGGGGG
>JAIROB010000021.1 GCA_031257695.1 Treponema sp.
ACTTTCCTGTTTCCCGTTTTCTTAACTTGTTGACAGTGGTGTGCGCGTACCCTATGGATCCGGTTGGGTTTCCGGGGACGCATATAAACTAAAACGGGGGGCGGCGGAGTATGCCCGGCTCTCACTTGCCTGTAGAGTCCGCTTCCGCAGCCCCGCTCTGCGGGTCTGCTGCAGCGGGGAATTCCAGAGACGTTCGGCCAGGCAGACTCCGCCGCCCCCCGCCTTTGTCCGGGGCGTCCCCGTGCTGCTTGGGGATCCATGGGGGACTTTGTCGCGGGGCTTTTGTTTTTTCTACCTATACCCCTACACAGTGTTTGTGCGTCCTCAGAAACCGCTTGCGCGGTAATCAGAAAGTCTGGGGGTACCTGGGGGGGGCTTTTGCGCGGGGCCTTAGTTTCCGCTAATACCTCCGTTACACAGCGTACCCGCTCTAAGGTTTTGTCTGGGGGACTGGAAAAATCAAGTTTGGCGACGCAAGCCCCCTATGGGCCTGCCTTCCCGCGGCACGGGGCTGCGCTCACACAAAGTCTGAGGGGGCCCTGTCCGGGTAAGCGCCTACCGCCCGCATTTGAGCACACATTGCGAAGCAATGTGCCCAATACCTACCTTACACGGACAGCAATGTCCGTGCTCGAACGAGCGGGCGGCGCGATTCCGCTGCCAGGCCCCCCAAACTAAGTCTTAGTGCGTCCCTGCTAACCCAACTTTGGTCCATAGGGGGGGCGCAGCGTCTTTTCGGTTTTGGGATTTTGAATTCGGAATTACCGGCGCCAGTCCGTCCGTCTTGACAAAGGGCATAAAACCTGGTTACATAGGGTTGTTCGCTCAGGATATGCGGCGGCATGAAGCCGTCCCGCTCTCCCATGAAGGGTCGTTGTATGGTTTCCCCGGGTGATGTTGTCACAGGGGATTGTTGCGGGGGGATTTTGTGAATCCGGATGAAAAATATCAACACTTGCTTGATTTAATCGCTTCCCTGGGGAGCGCCGCGGTGGCCTTTTCCGGCGGCGTTGACAGTTCCTTTCTCTGCCATGCCGCGGCCGCCAGCCTGGGGAAAAACGCCCTGGCGATAACCATTGTTTCTCCCATGCTTCCCAGGAGCGAGATAGACTGCGCCAGGGACATAGCCAGCCGTATCGGCATTGCCCATATCCTGATAGAAGAATCGGAGATCGAAGAAGAAGTCGCGGCGAATCCTAAGGAGCGCTGTTACTTTTGCAAGAAAATCGAATTCGGCGCCATTATTAAAGCGGCCGCGGAACGGGGAATTTCCGTTGTCCTTGACGGGTCCAATATGGATGACATGGGGGATTACCGGCCGGGACTTAAAGCCCTGGAGGAGTTGAAGATCCTGAGCCCTTTAAGGGAAGCGCGGCTCACCAAGGATGAAATCCGGGAACTTTCCCGGCGTTTTGACCTGCCCACCTGGAATAAACCCGCCTTTGCCTGCCTTGCGTCGCGCATTCCCTACGGGGAGAGGATAGACCGGGAAAAACTCTCCCGCATAGAAAAGGCCGAAGACAAACTCAGGGAAAAGGGCTTCCGCCAGTTCCGGGTCAGGTCCCACGGGGACATTGCCAGGATAGAGGTTGCCAGGGAAGAGCGGCCCCGTTTCTTTAGCGAGGCAGTTCTGGATGAAATTTCCCGGGACTTTAAGTCCATCGGTTTTCTCTTCGTCGCCTTTGAGCTTGAAGGATACGCCATGGGCAGCCTGAACCGGGTTCATCAAGTAATAGAAGTAAAATGAATATTTTGCATTGCCATCGTTTTGCCGGCATCTCCGGCTATACATCCCCGGACGGAGCAAGCCGGTGACCGGGGACGGGGAGGAATTGCCGGACGATCTGGGTTTCGCCTGGATCGATTCCCAACGGGGCGGGCGCACCGGGTACCCCGAGGTGGTTTACTGCCTGGGAAAGACCGTCGATCAGTCCGAAGCTATTATTTGCCGGATGAGGGAAAAGGGGATCCCCGTTTTGGGAACCAGGGCTCAAAAGGAACTGGCGGAGCGGATCCGGCGGCGCTATCCCGACGCCGGGTACGATGAAATCGCGGGAACCCTCACCGTGGGGAGTTTTTGCGGGCCGGAGGACCGGAAGGGCCTTGTAACGGTGGTGGCAGCCGGAACCTCGGATCTGCCCTTTGCCCGGGAGGCGGCGGTGTCCGCGGAATTCTTCGGCAGCCGCACCGCCCTTGTCGCCGATGTGGGGATAGCGGGGATTCACCGTCTTTTTAACCGCCTCGATGAGATCCGGAAGGCCAGGGTTATCGTCGCGGTGGCCGGCATGGAAGGCGCTCTGCCAAGCGTCATAGCGGGCCTCGTCCGAGCGCCGGTAATCGCCCTCCCCACCAGCGTAGGCTACGGCGCCTCCTTCGGCGGGCTTTCGGCCCTCCTGGGGATGCTCACTTCCTGCGCCCCCGGCATATCGGTGGTGAACATCGACAACGGCTTCGGGGCAGGCTATCAGGCTAACCTCATTAACCGCATAGTTTGACCATTTTTTACCCTGTTTTTGCGCTTTTTTACAGCAATTCCGCTAATTTTTCAAGTCTTTTTTCGGTTTTGGCATTGGGAATTGCTGCCGCCCTGTGACCGTGGCCGCCGAAATGCCTCATTTCAAAAAGTAACTTTAGGCCCGGATGCCTCATTTAGAAAAAAGTAACTTTAGGCCGCCGGTTTCCTCCCCGAAGGAGAGGGCTGTGCGGCGATGGCCTCCCGCAACGCCAGAATAGCCTTGTTGACCTGGTTGATAAATTCGCTGCCATTGTCGCTGTGGAACTCCCTGAGCGGGAAGGGGAGGCCTGCGTGGATGTCCTTGAGGGCATCGAAAGTCCAGCGGTGGGCCTTGTTGAGGAGGGAAAACAGGGAAATCCAGCCGGAGGCGACGTCTGTGGCGGTGAGGGTGAGGATATACTGGCCGGAAGTGGTCTGTCCGCAGTGGTGGACGGTGTCAATCTGGATAAAACCGGGGAGTTTTCGTTCTTGTGAGGTGTAGAAGGCACGGATAGGGATGCGGTGTTTGAGGAG
>JAIROB010000209.1 GCA_031257695.1 Treponema sp.
TCCATTGCGGGCGGCGGCGGCGTGTACGTGAACGGGGAGGACAGCCTGTTTTGGCTTGCCAACGGGGAAATTTCCGAAAACAAAACCTCCGGTTCCGGCGGCGGCGTCCTGGTAAACGGATCGACTATCCCGAATCGTTCCACTTCGGACACCATGCCCAATAACTTTATGATGAGCGGGGGAACGGTGAAGGGCAACGCCTCCACGGGAAACGTCTGGCCCCACGGCGGCGGCGGCGTGTATGTGGCAAAGGGAGCGTTTCATATGCTTGACGGCAGGATCACGGACAACAACAAATCCCTCCGCCAGGGAGGCGGGGTCTTTGTCTGGTCCCGGAGCTACTTCGGCATGGAGGGCAACTCTTCGGTGACCGGCAACAGCGGCGTTGGAAGCTCCAAGGCTATTTGCAGCAGGGGCGTCACCACCATGGGGGGCAGCGCCCAGGCGGACACGGTGTACATCTGGAATTACGCCAAGGGAAGATGGGGCAACGGCCAGGGCGACGAGTTTACCATGATGGCCGGAGCCAGGATTACCGGCCTGGTGCTGGCCTTCGCGGACGATCCCCAGGACAACCGGAACTACATCAATATCCTGCCCGTGCCACAGCTCAACTACGAGTTTTTTACCGGCGGAACCGATCCCATAACCACCATTGATCTGGAAAGCCACCTTACTGCCAGCGGCGCCTTCGCCAGGGACGCAACCATAGACGGCGACTGGCTGGGCACATACCTGATTAAAGACAGCGGCAAGGAAATTCCCGAAGCCCAGGCAGCGGCTCTGATAAAACGCTTCCCCCTGGGCACGTTTACCTCCGGAGGTTCGCCCAAACACTTCACCGGCTACAGGCTTGACAATACCGGGAAACTGGCAAAATGAGCGGTTCCCGGAGCTGTTTCAAAAGAACGCATTTTGAAACAGCCCTTTCCCGAAAGCAAAAAGGAGTTGTTTGATGAAGAATAAAATTTTACCCCTGGCCGCGGCGTTCCTGCTTTTCAGCATGGCTCCTTTCTTTGCCGCTGCCCAGACAGGCGAAGAGCGTATTGAAACAGGGCGATTCGGCGCCGGGGAGCCGGAAACCAACGATCCCCCGCCGGCGGAGGACGGGCTTTACGGCAGCAGCTGGCTCTACCTGGGCTTTCGCGCGGGGCCTTCCCTGGACATCTACATCCCCGGGAACGACACGGCCTTTACCGGGGGCGACAGTTACGGCGCTTCCCTGAACGCCGCGCTTCAGGCTTCGGCGGAGATTGTCCCGCTTTTCAGCATCCAGGCGGAAGCGGTTTTTACCTGGGATCACGGCTCCCTGTGGCAGTACGAACTGGTCAACGGCAACAACGATCTTTCAAGCTATCAGCATAAGTTTAAGGCCCTTTCGTTTCAATTTCCCCTCCTGGCGAAGCTGAATTTTTACCCCGGCAAATTCCGGGTCTCGCCCTTCCTTGGCGCCTATGTGATCCTGCCCCTGGGAGAAATTGAAACCAGCAAACACGGCGAAACAGCGTCCTACCCGTACTCCTATTCCCCGCCTCTGGGGTTGTTAGGGGGGGTCAGCGTGGAGCTGCCCCTGGGGCCGGGCCTGATCTTCGCGGATATACGCTACTCCGCGGACCTGGGGGCCCCCTCCCTGCGGGACGGGGATATGGAAACCTATATACGGCACACCGCGGCCCTGTCTCTGGGCTATGAATTCGGCCTTATCAAAAAACGGCAAAAAACGGGAAGCGCGCAATGAACACAAATATCGAAAGAAATACCGGCAGGTTCCGCCTTGCCTTGTTCGGCCTGGCGTTTGTGGTTTTGTTCCCCCGCGGCCTGGCCGCCCAGGATGCGTCCGGGGAAAACGCCGGCCTTGACTATGACGGAAGGGCCCTTGTGTCTATCCTCCCCTTTACCGGGGAGGAGGAGGACGCCGGCGCCTTCAACGCGGCGGTTTTCGAAGCGGTGCGGGGGCTTCAAAAGTACAGCCCCCGGAACATAAGCGCCTGGGCGGCGCAGTCCCTGGGGGTCAACATTCCCACCGATATGCCCCCCGTGCGGGAGCTGGTTCCCGGCGCCCGTTATGCCCTTACCGGCGGGGTATATCCGGGAACCTACGAAACCGAACGCTACCTCCAGCTCTGGTTGTGGGACATGAGGACCTCCACCATGATCTACACCGACGACCTGGTGTACGAGGACAGGATCCAGGGGCTCGAGTCCCTGCCGGGCCTGGTGGAATGGCTTTTTTCGCATATCGTCGAAGTGGCGGAACCGGAACCGGAGCCCGCGCCGGAGCCGGACTGGACAGACAAGCGGCTCAACCTGGGGGCCCGCTCCGGCGTTTCCCAGCGCTGGTACACCGATCCCGACGAAAGCGGCCCCGGCGCCCACGCGCTGGTGTACGAAGGGGGGATCTTCGCGTCGGTGTTCCTGAATCGCCTGTTTTCAATTCAGCTTGAGGCGAATTTCAGCTTTGACAACCTGGTATACCGCGGTATAACCGACACCGACCCCGGGACCCCCTATGCCCCTGTGTACGCCAACGAAAAGCATACCCCCTACTCCCTGGCCGTCCCCCTTGTTTTTAAGGCGAATCTCAGAACCCGCCTGTTCCGGTTCGCCCCCTTTGCGGGCGTTTACGCCTTCATCCCCCTGGGCGAGGCCGGCTACGAAAAGAACCCCATGGGCGAGACGGGCTCATACCCGTGGTCGGCGGCCCTGCCCCTGGGCTATGCCGCGGGGCTTGAAACCGCGATACGGTGCGGCCCCGGCCTCCTCCTCGCGGACATACGCTACTGCGGGGATTTTGGCGAAATAGTCATTAAGGACGATGGGGAAACATCCTACAAACGGGGCGCCCTGTCCATTACCCTGGGCTATGCCTTCGGTTTTATCACCATGAATAAATAGGGAGATCGCTATGAAACGTTTGGGTATGGTTTTAATTTTCGGCCTGCTTTCGGCCTACTGTTTTGCCCAATCGCAGACGGGCAACGCCTCGTACAACCCGTCAAAGGGCGGTTTAAACATCTATCATCCCAGTATTTCCATTGGAAGAAGGGTCAGGGTAATCAACCTGAGAAATAACAGTGAAGTGATTGCCACGGTGAACGGCCGCATAACCGGCGACTCCTCGCGTATCGCCGATGTTTCCCGGGATGCCGGGGATGCCATAGGCATGTCCCGCTCCGGCTATACCGAGGTGCGTATCGAGCTGCTTCCCCATGAGCAGCCCGTGGCAGCCGCGGCGCCGGTCCCGGCCCCGGCGCCTCCGGCCGCTCCGCCGCAGGAACAACCCGCCCCCGTTCCGGCGGCTGCCCCAATCGTTCAGTATATTACCGTGCCCCAGGCGCAGACCCCGGCGGCCCCGGCAGCCCCGGCGCCTGCGGCAGAGCCGGTTCAAAACTGCCCGCTTTCCCCGGCGGTCATCGTCCTCCTCGCCCTTGCGGTGGCGCTTCTCACTGCCATTCTGGCCCTGCTTATCCACGCGCGCCGCGTCCCCTGGTGGCCCGGCCATCCATGGTGGTTCGGGCGCTACCCCCTGTGGGCGCGCCGCCGCATCCGGCATCTGAAAAAACGCCGGATATAAGCCAACCGCCCCCGCCTCCTCCGGAACACGCCCGAAACAGGAGGGCGATTCACCGGTCCGGCGGCGGGGTGTTTTGTTAAAATACTAACAGGCCTCATAATATTATTCTTGCGGCGCTCTCCGTAAAAAACGAAAGTACTATATGGAGATGCATATGAAACTGAAAATGAGGCTTACCCTAATTATCGCAGTTATGATGACAGTGGTGGCCGCCGCAATAGCAACAGTATTACTGAGCAGGGCGCGGACCCTTCAGATCGAAGCGGCCCATGAAAACATGGAAAACCTGACCGGACTTCACGCGGGGATTATGGACAACCGCTACCAGGTCTACTACAGCATGGCTCTGTCCCTGGCCTATATGTTCAACAGTTATGAAAACATAACCCTAAGCGAGCGGCGCCTGGAGTACAACGACGCAATTTACAGTATCATAGAAAGCACCGAACAATTTATGGGGCTCTACACGGTGTGGAGGCCCGGGCTCCTGGACGGAATGGACGCGCGGTACGTTAATACCCCGGGCACGGACGCCACGGGCAATTATATTTCCTGGTACAGCCGGGAACAGGGCGAGATAGTGCTGCGCGCCTACCCCCAGGCGGACCTTATATTGAGTCGGCTCTCCGATAAACCCTGGCTTGACGGTCCGGCATACCGGAATTTCAACGGCCAGGAATTACTGATGGTCGACATTAATGTGCCCATAATCCTGGACGACGGAAGCGTGGCGGGGGTGGTGGGCGTCAATCTTGATCTCAGCTACTCCCAGCCGGCGGTGGCGGGGATTGCGCCCTACGGCACGGGCCGCGCCGCGCTCTATTCCCATACGGGGATCATTGTAGCCTCCCAAAACACCAGCCTGATCGGGCGCCTTTTTCAGGAGGAAAGCCTGAATTCCCTGGGAACGAAGGGAATTGGCATTATTGAGAAATCCCTCAGGGACGGCAAACCCGCGCTGTTTGAATTCGGCGGAAACATGATCCAGAGCTATCCCTTCAAAGTAGGGGAAACCGATGTTTTCTGGTCCCTGATTTCCACCGCGCCGAGAAAAACGGTGCTGGCATCTGTGGAGAGTCTTACTAACTTTACCATTATTTTCGTAATTATCGCTATCCTGGTTTCCGGGGCTCTTACCTTCTTTATCGCCAGACGAATTGCCAATCCCATTGTCAAAGTTTCTTTGACCCTGAAAGATATTTCCGAAGGCGAAGGGGATCTGACCAAGCAAATAGACATTTCCTCAAAAGACGAGATCGGGAATCTGGCGCATTACTTTAACCAAACCCTGGATAAAATCAAAGAATTGGTGATGAGCATTAAACAACAGTCGGCGGCCCTCTTCGACATTGGAAACAAGCTGGCGAACAATATGTCCGAAACCGCCGCGGCGGTCAACCAGATCACCGCCAATATACAGAACATCAAGGGCAGGGTTATTAACCAGTCCGCTTCGGTGACCGAAACCAACGCCACCATGGAGCAGATCACCTTGAACATCAACAAGCTCAACGGGCACGTGGAAAACCAGTCCGCCAGCGTGGCCAAGTCCTCCAGCGCCATTGAGGAGATGATCGCCAATATCCAGTCCGTGTCCAAGACCCTGGAGAAGAACGGCGAAAGCGTGAAGGAGCTCACGGACTCCTCCGAAGTGGGCCGGACGGGCCTGGAGGAAGTATCCACGGACATCCAGAAAATAGCCCGGGAGTCCGAGGGCCTGTTGGAGATCAACGCGGTGATGGAGAACATAGCCAGCCAGACCAACCTGCTTTCGATGAACGCCGCCATAGAAGCGGCCCATGCGGGAGAGGCG
>JAIROB010000044.1 GCA_031257695.1 Treponema sp.
GATGAGCGTTCCCGCCGCGATCTCTCCGTTTACTTCAACCGCCGCGTCCTCGTCCGCGTTGATAAGGGTCATAAGCTCCGCGCTGCGGGCGGAGGCTTTTTTCTGTTCCCCCTCAAGGATGCCCAGCGCCTCCTCCAGCTTGGCCTGCTTTTCCGGGTCGGGATTGGGGACCCGCAGAACTTCCCGGAGTTTCGCCAGTTTTTCGGACAGGCTTCGCAGGGTTTTGTTGTTGTCCTCCTGCTCCTTCTGCAGGGTAAAGTCAACCCCGCAGTGGATGTGGGTTGCCTTTCCCGCCTCCTTCCCGATGGATCCGGCTCTGATCCCCTTGATCGCGTAGATTTCTCCCCCCAGGATCTTTCCCTTGTCCCCCAGGTCCAGTTTTTCCATGACGAATATATTGGAATTGACTATCCCGGCCTCTATGGTCATGGTTTTCCGGCACGCGGCCTTGCAATTCTGTATGAATTTTGTGCGGATCCCCCCGCCGACCTTGAGGAAGGCGCGTCCCCGGCCCACGATGCCGCCGGCCACGTTCAAATCGCCCTTGGTAATCACCTCGGTCACGTCGAAGGTCTGTTGTATGGTAACCGACCCCCCGGAGTATATCTTAAAGCCGTCCGAAACCGCCCCTTCGATGAATACATCCCCGGGAAAGATGATATTCCCCGTGGCGTAGCCCACGGAGCCCTTTATCTCCAGGTTTTTGCGGACGTGCAGGATGTTTTTTTCCTCGACCAGTTGTCCGTTTATCTCGGAAACGATGTATTTTTCGTCGATCCTGGTATTATCCCCCGGTTTGGCCCCCTCCACCGCGAGGGTTTCATAGGGGATCGGGTCGCCGTGTACGTTTTTTCCCTCCTTGCCGGGGGTTCTGGGCTTTTTGGCGGCCAGCGCCTGATCCTTGTTCACGATGATGAAGGGTGAATGGCTGCGGTAATCGATCTGATCGTTCCTGTTTTTATCGGGAACCGGGGATTTTTGCCTGGCCAGGTGGGGGTTTATTTCAAAATATTCGTTTACCTCTTTTACCGGGCGTATCCCCGCGGCGATAAGCACGTTCCTGATGATTTCTCTTTTCTGGTTGCACCGCGCCGCGGTTTCTTTGACCGCGTCCCAGCGGACCCCCTGTTTGATGTTGAACCGGTCCAGCACGCCAAGGAGGTAGTCGTTGGTGATACCCAGGCCGCCCTCCAGGGGGGGCATAAAATCCGCCCAGGCTTCGAGATCATCCTCGTAGAAGCGGATGACCACCTTGCCGTCCCTGTCGCCGGCGGCGGGGCTAAAAGTATCCATGCGCCTGCTTTCTATATCGGTATAGTACAGGCGAAATTGAGCCGCATTTTCGGCGGCGCCGGGATCCGAAAATTCCTCAAAAAATTCGCTTGACCTGCCTGAAAATCCCTGGTATACTACAGTCGCGTTGCTTAAAGGAACGGGGCGAAAATCCCCGGCTATCCCGTAACTGTGATGGGGCACAATTCCGCCTGGCGCCGGAGCGATCCGGCGCAGCCACTGGCCTGCAACTAAGGTTGCCCGGGCTGGGAAGGCGGCGGAAACGGAACCCTGCGGCTCTTTGTCGCAGCTACCCCTTAGCCAGGAGACTTGGGTATACGCGAGAGGACATACTCCCGTAGGGTTTACTGTCCCCCCAATCTTCAAGGCTTCGAGGCAGAGCAGTGAGAAGAACCATTCCCTCCCTATCCGCTTATTCATTGTATCAGGAAAGTTTTCCCTTCTCACGGCCTCCGGGGGTCGAAGTGTCAGTTAATTCCTTGTATAGCAAAGAATTAACCTTTGTGTCTTTTGTGCGGACCTTAACGAGGAGATGTCTATCAGTTAGGTAATAAAGAAGAAACCCGCGGCGGCCATTTGGTTGCAACTAACGAACCGCCGCGGGCGCTTATAAAAGCATTTTAGTATAACCCCTCTGTTTGCTTTTTTCAATGCATATATAAGCCCTCTTTATAAATATTCCCGGCGGGACCTGGTTCCGCCGGTTATTTCACCAGGAGGGATCAGTTATGTTCCAATCGGTTAAAAAATTATTTTACGGAAGCGTCCTCATTGCGGCGGCGCTGTTTTTTGTTGGCTGCGCCAACCCAGCCGGAGAGGGCGGCGAAGACGCCAACCGGGCGCAAACCCCCGTGGCGGTTCCCGGCGCGGGGCAGGTGGGCGCGGGCGCCACGGTGGCGCTTTCCACCGCCACCGCGGACGCGGCTATTTACTACACCACAGACGGCAGCGCCCCGGACACGACAAAAACTAAATACACAGGCCCCATCAGGGTGGACAGCGCCCTGACGATCAAGGCCATAGCGGCCAGGGAGGATCTGGAGGACAGCGCCGTATTGGAAGCGGCCTATGCCATTGACCAGACCAAAGCGGCCGCGCCCGCGGCAAGCCCGGCAGGCGGAACGGTCAGACCCGGCGCGGCGGTAACGCTGACGACCGCCACGGAAGGCGCTGAGATTCGCTACACCACCGACGGGAGCGCGCCCACTAAGGACAGCGCGCTGTACAGGGACCCCATAGTCATAAGCGCCGCGGTTACGATTAAGGCTGTCGCGCTTGGGGAGGGGCTGGA
>JAIROB010000059.1 GCA_031257695.1 Treponema sp.
CTTTTTCCACAGCAGGGGCGAAAGGTTGTACCCCACCAGGCGGTCCAGCACCCGCCGGGCTTTCTGGGCGTTTACCTTGGATTCGTCAATTGAGGAGGGGTTGGAAACCGCGGTTTTAATCGCCGCGGGGGTTATTTCATTGAAAGAGATCCTCCGGATAGGCACCTTGTCGGTTTTTGCGGCGATGGCGTTCATAAGATGCCAGGCGATGGCCTCCCCTTCCCGGTCGTTATCGCTGGCCAGCAGCACCGAATCCGCCCTGGTCGCGTCCCCCTGGAGCTCTTTCAAAAGTTTGGCCCTGCCCCGGACGGTGATGTATTCCGGCTCAAAATCATGGTTCACATCAATGGCAAGCCGCGATTTAGGCAGATCGATGAGGTGGCCCATGGACGCTTTAACCGTGTAATCCGGGCCAAGGTATTTTTCGATGGTCTTAGCCTTGGCGGGAGATTCCACGATCACCAGAATTTTTTTATCCCTGTTTTTCTTAGCTGCTTTTACTGCCATTACGTGCTATTCCTCGCAAACAATATTGAGGGACCGCGCCGGATCGGTTCCGTTTTTTACCCGTCCGTCCCCGGGACGCTCCACGCCCCATTCTTCAAACATATCCGCGGCGCGCTCCAGCAGCCGCGCCCCCTCGTCAAGGAGTTTTCTGGTTCCCGCGCCCAAGGGAGAGGCGACGCCCGCGGAGGCGACCAGCAGATCCCTGCCCAGATCCAGGGCAAACCCGGCGGTGATAAGCGCCCCGGAACGCGCCGGCGCTTCCACCAGCAAGACCCCCCGGGCAAGCCCGGCGATAATCCGGTTGCGGGCGGGAAAATTCCACTTGAAGGGCGCCGTGCCCGGGGCGTACTCGCTGAGGAGAACCCCGCCGGTTTCGATGATCCGCCGCGCCAGGTCCCGGTTTGACGCCGGGTAGGCCCGATCCAGGCCGCATCCCAGAACCGCCACCGTGGCCGCCCCGCCTTCAATATTGCCCCGATGGGCCAGAGCGTCAATGCCCAGCGCCAGGCCGGAAACCACGGACAGGCCCGCCAGGCCGAATTCCCGACCCACATCGTAGGCCTGGGCAGCCGCCGCCGCGGAGGGCCGCCGGGTGCCCACCACCGCGGCCAGGGGCCGTTCCCTGTCCGGCAGCGCCCCCCGGTAAAAAAGCACCGCCGGGGGATCGTACAGTTCCCGGAGCAGGGGGGGATAATTCTCCTCCCCATGGGCAACGTAGGCTATTCCCCGCTGCCGCGCCAGGGTCGCGTCCTGCTCCGCCCGGAACCGGAGCGCATCCATGGTCCAGGATCTTTTCAGGGGCCGATTGATTATATGCGCTACATCCTCCCTTGATAATAGGTAAAAGTCCTCCTCCCGGTCAAATTTTTCAGATAAAATGAGTTTATCCCGTGACATAAGTCCCGGTATACGGTTAATCGCCAGATCCAGCAGGCCCCGGTCAGCCATAGATCCTGTCCAATGCCAACTGCCGGTTGATCTGCGCCTCGTTCCGCTTTTCCGGGTCCGCGGTAAAGCCGATGATCCGCTCGTACACCTCCGCCGCCTCCCGGTAGGATCCAGTCATATAGTACGCGCGGGCAAGGACAAACATGGCGTCCGCCCCGGGGCTGATTTCCAGGCTCCTGAGCAGGTAGGGTATGGCCTCCCCGGGTCGCTCCAGTTCAAAGGCATAGAGCACCCCCAGGCCGTAGAGGGGCGGGACGTAGCGATCGTCCAGGGAAATTGCCCGGAGATAGCCCTCCTCCGCGAGGGCATAGTAGTTTTCCCGGGTCATGTTTCCCGGAGAGCCCTCAAAGTTCAGGGAGGATTTGGCCATAACCCCTGCGGAAACTCCGGTTAAATAGTGGAGCGCCGAGTCCAGGGGGGTATAGGATATGGCGTGTTCCAGCGCTTCCAGGGCTTCGCGGTGCAGCCCCTTTCCCTGGAGCCGGTAGGCCAGGATCTTCCAGTATATCCCGGTCTGGGCGGCGTCCTTAACGTGGAGCTCGATCTTCGCCTCATAGGCCCTGATGGCGGACCGCAGGCCCTCTATGGTCTCCGGGGGCCCGTTTTTCGGGTTGAGCGCGGCGATCTCCCCGGCCAGGGCGTCCCGCCGCTTATCCCGCTGGCGGACCGCAAAAACCAGGGCAGCCGCGGCGATAAGGACGATTACGCCCAAACCGATAAACGCCTCCCTTTTAATTTTCACTCAACGCCCCTATGCCTTGCCGGCCGTTTTAAAATCGCTCAAGTTCGGCCTGTACCGTTTGAGGCTTTCCTTGAGCAGCGCCTGGTCCACATGGGTGTAGATCTGGGTGGTGGCCAGATCCGCATGGCCCAGAAGCTCCTGCACGGAACGGAGGTCCGCCCCCCCCTCCAAAAGTTCGGTGGCAAAGCTGTGCCGCAGGGCGTGGATCCGGGAACTGGCCCCCAGGGGCGCGGCGAGGGCCGCATAGTTCCGCCACATTCCCTTGCGGGACAGCCGCTTCCCGGTCCTGCCCAGGAACAAAGCCTGGGGCCGCCCGGATTTTGCCAGCGCAGGCCGGCCCTCCTCCAGATACCGCTTGAGCCAGGACGCCGCCTCCCCCCCGAAGGGGACCATCCGTTCCTTGTTTCCCTTCCCCCGCACACGGACAATGCCTTCGGGAAAATAGAGATCCCGAAGGTTGAGGCCCGAGGCTTCGGAAACCCGGAGGCCCGAGGAGTAGATCAGTTCATATATCGCCCTGTTCCGCAACCCCAGGGGGCTGCCGGCGTCCGCGTTCGCCAGAATATCCTCCACCTGTTTTTGGGAGAGCGTTTCCGGCAGCCTGTGGATTTTCCGGGGAGGCTCCAGCAGGGACGCGGGGTTGTCGATCCGCAGCCCCTCGTCCCCTATATACCTGAAGAATGATCGCAGCACGGAAATTGCTTTAGCGGTCGAGCGGGAATTGCTCTTATTTTTTCCCCTCCCCTCCCCCAGGTACCGCGACAATTCCAGGGGCTCCACGGTTTCCACCCTGAGCCCCGCGGCGGAAAGCCACTCCAGAAAGCGCCGCGCCTCGAAATAGTAGGTCCGGGCGGTGAGCAAGGAGAGGCGCTCCATGGCAATAAGCCTGGAATAGAACCGTTCCAGCAAACGCGGCGCCCCCACAGGCGAAGCCACCTAGCTCTTCCTTTTGCCCGAATCGGTCTGGTCGTCCTCGTCCTGCCGGTAGCGCGACATATCCCCGTTCCGGTACACCGCGGGAATATTGATAATATCCGACCAGTTATCCTTGCGGAACCCCTCCGGTCCTTTGCGGGTACGGTTGATCATGCTGTCCCAGTCGGATAAGCCGATTAAACCCGTCTTAGGTTTACCCTCTCCCCTGACCTGGGGAATCTCCGCCTCTTTGATGTTATTTCCCCGAAAACCGGCGGCAATAACCGTTACCTGGAGTTTATCCTCCGGGCCCTTGCCCTCAACGGTGCCGAATTTGACAAGGGTATTGGAATTCGTTTTCTCCTTAATGAAGTCGGCAATATCCTTCAGCTCATAGGCCATGATTTCATTTCCCGTGGTGATATTGACAAGAATATGCTGGGCGCCCTCGATGGAGGTATCCTTGAGCATGGGATTGTTGACGGCATTTTTTACCGCTTCTAGGGCGCGGTTTTCCCCTACGCCCTCGCCTATGCCAATGAGGGCCTCCCCCTGGCTTTCCATAGCGGTTTTCACATCCGCAAAATCCACGTTCATATCCCCGGACAGGGTGATAAGATCCGATATGCCCTGCACGCCCTGGCGAAGCACGTCGTCGGCTTTTTGAAACGCCTCCCGTTTGCTGGTTTTCTTGTCGATCACCGACCAGAGGAGTTCATTGTGGATGATGATGAGGGTGTTCACCGCCTCCCGCATTTTCGCAATGCCCTCTATGGCGAGCTCCATCTTTTTTTCCCCCTCAAACGCGAAGGGGGTGGTCACCACCCCGACGGTGAGCGCGCCCTGTTCCCGGGCCACCTGGGCGATAACCGGCGCGGCGCCCGTGCCGGTGCCGCCCCCCATGCCCGCGGCGACAAAAGCCATGTGCACTCCCCCCTTGAACAGGTTGGCGATGGCATCCCTGTCCTCCATGGCGGCCTTTTCGCCGATCTCAGGCTTGCCCCCGGCGCCGAGCCCGCCCGTCAGTTTGAGCCCCAGGCTTAATTTTATCTCGGCATGGCTCATGGCCAACACCTGTTGATCCGTATTGGCGGCGATAAATTCCACCTGCCGCAGACCGTATTCGATCATGCGGTTCACCGCGTTGCATCCCCCTCCGCCGACGCCGATAACCTTGATTTTTGTCTGCCTTGACCCAAAAACCGGATCCTCAATCACTACCAAACCGTTCATTCTTCCCCTCCCAATAACTGTATGTTCGAATCGTGGATCTGTTCTACAACCCCGGTTGCCACGAACAGTCCTAAATTAAAAAAACTCTTTTTTCAACCACTCAACTATCCTGCCGAGGAGGGAGCCCCGGCCCTTCTCCCTGATCTTGGGGTCTGTCCCCCGGTCCGTTCTTTTTTCAGTTTCCTGGAAATTGCCCTCCAGCGCCAAGCCCACCGCGGTGGCGTACAGGGGGCTGTGGTATTTTTCCCGCAGCCCCCCCAGGGTAAGGGGAACGCCAATCCGCACGGGCATCCTGAAAACATGGGCGGCAAGCTCAACTGCGCCCAGAAATTCCGCCCCCCCCCCGGTGAGGACGATTCCCCCTCCCAGGGGCCGGGTCAGGGGCAGAGCATCCAGCCTGTCCTTGACCATGCGGAAAATTTCCCCCAGCCTCGGCAGGACAATCATGGCAATCTCCGACTTGGGTATGGGCATGGGGGGCCTTCCGCCCATGCCTTCGATGATAATTTCGTCGTCCCGTTCCAGCAGCTCCGCTATGCAGCACTGGGTTTCAATTTTGGCGCGTTCGGCGTTTTCAAAGGAAATGTTTTTCACCATAGAAATATCCTGGGTGATTTCGGATCCCCCCAGGGGAATGGAGAAGGTTGAAAAGGGCGCCCCCTGACAGTGGACCAGCACGTCCGTGGTGCCCCCTCCCAGATCCACCAGGGCAACCCCCAGTTCCTTTTCTTCCTCCGTCAGCGCCGCCCGGCTCGCGGCCAGGGTTTTCAGCGCCAGATCGCTCACCCGGTACCCGGCGCGGTTCACGCACTTGATGAGGTTTTGGGCGCCGTTGGCGGAACAGGTGATGATGTGCACCTCCGCCTCCAGGCCGACGCCGATCATGTTCAGCGGATCCCGAATGCCGGGCTGTTTGTCCACAATGAAGGTCTGGGGAATCACCGCCAGAATCTGCCGGTCCATGGGAAAGACCATGGCGCGGGCCACTTCCAGAACCCGTTCAATATCTTCGGGCCCGATTTCCCGGTTGTCCTTATCGTCCCGGCTCCGGCCGGTCACCGCGACCACGCCCCGGGAATTGATCCCGTCGATATGGCTGCCCCCAATGCCGGTCCAGCAGGCGTGAACCTCCCGGCCGCTCATCTGTTCCGCCATGTCTATGGCCGCGGCCACCGACTGCAGGGTAGCTTCGATATTTACCACCACCCCCTTACGCAGCCCCGAGGAGGGGCTTACCCCCACGCCGGTAATTTCAAGGGTTCCCCGTTCAGTCCGCTCGCCGATTACGACCCGGGTGTTGGTGGTGCCGATGTCAAGGCCCGCAACTAATCCGTCATTGGCCAAGGGAAGCCTCCTTTTTATACGACGCCGTGCCGGTTCGGAAGTCAATTTCCTCCGGCATAACACCCTGCTTTTTAAGCACATCTATGAGCAGCAACATATACCGAATCGTATCCGCGGTTATTTCATTTCCCACCCTGATCTTCGAAGGATAGTGAACGGGAAACAGGGCCAACTCAAACCCGTCGTATGCCTTCCGGCTCACCTGAATCTCCGAAATAGTCCCCAGCAGCTCCGGCGCAGCGTCCTGCAGTTGGACCAGATCGGAAAAAAACTTCCGGAAAATAGCGGGGAGCTTCATCCCCAGAGCTATATCGGCAAAAACCAGCCCCGAAATAATGGGCAGGGTTTCAACGTTAATTCCGCTCTCCGCCCCTTCGCTCCCAATTTGAATAACCACTCCGTATTTGTCAAGCAAAACCGGCTCCAGTTTTCCCTTCACCGGGACCAGGGTCATGGCGGCCGCTCTGCGGCCCTCCAGGACGATCCGTATGGTGTCGGGAAACTGCTTCGTCACCCTGGCGGATTCAACCTGGTACATAGCGTTCAGGGCAAGCTCCGCGCCCCGGGCATCCACGGTCATATAAGAGGAATGAAGGCCAATCCCCGCGCGGGCCAGCACCTCTCCCCTGTCCAGATCGGGAATGCCGCTTATCTCGATCACCGAAAAGGGCATACAGGGGGTAACTCCCAAAACCCAGATCAACTCCCCGGCCAGCAGCACAGCCAGGGCTGTCAACAGCCATTTGAAGCGCCGGTCTATGGGGGAACGAACCGGCTTTTCCCCGGAGACCGCCCTTTCAAACACATATTCCTCAGACATAGTTTTCCTCCCGGTTCCTGGAAATATTAACGATAAGCCCCGCTATTACCAGGGTGATTGCCAGGGAGGAGCCGCCCGCTGAAAAGAAGGGCAGGGGCACCCCGGTCGCGGGCACGGCGCCGGAAACCACGGCGATGTTGAGCAGCGCCTGGGAGCTGATCATGGTGACAAGGCCGCAGCCCAAAAGGCGCCTGAACATATCCTTGCATTTCAGCGCCCCCCGGTAGCCGCGGATCGTAAAGACCGCGAAGAGGGCGCAAAACAAAAACACCCCCACCAGGCCCGCCTCCTCCGAAAAGGATGAAAAGATAAAGTCCGACTGTATCTCGGGAACGCTGGCTATCTTCCGGGTCCCCTGCCCGAAGCCTTTGCCCAAAAGCCCCCCGGCGCCTATGGAACGCAGGGAGGAATGAACCTGATACCCCGCCCCCAGGGGCTCCCAGTCGGGCATAATAAAACTGATCACCCGCCGAAGCCGGTGTTCCTTGGATAACACTAAAAATGCGGACGCGGGAATTAACACTATTGCTCCGCAGATAAAATATCTATACCGCACCCCCGCAAGAAAAAAAAGAAACAGGGCGTTTAAGGTGATGAAGACCGAGGTAGAAAAGTTATTCTGCAAATAAATCAGTATAAAAAACGCAAATGTTATCATAACCGGAGGCAGAATTCCCGAAACAAGCGAATTGAGCCGCTCCTGTTTTTTGCTGAATATATGGGCCAGGTAAAAAGGCAGGGTCAGTTTAACCAGCTCCGAGGGCTGAAAGGTAGCGGATCCTATCACCCGTATCCACCGGGAAGCGCCGTTTTTCGTCACCCCTATGCCGGGCGCAAAGGGCAAACAACACAACAGAATGGTAAACGCCACCAGGGGAACAACTAATTTACGGAGGCTTGACAGTTTGATCCAGGATGCGGCGAAAAAAGCAGCGAAGCCGATGAGGCAGTAGAGCGCCTGCCGGGAGAAAAAGTACACCCCGGATTTGAAGAACCTCTCCCCAAACGCGTAGGAAGCGGAATAGAGGGTCGCCAGGCCGACCCCGGCGAGGAGCAGCACAGAGGCAATTAAAACATGATCCGCCCGGGATTTGCGGGGGGCGCTTTCGACATCAAATGTTTGCATCATTGTATTTTAAGGGTTGACAGGGCTATTATGGCAAACAGGCCCCCAAGGATCCAAAACCGAATTACTATTTTTGTTTCGGGCCATCCGGATTCCTCGAAATGGTGGTGCAGCGGAGTCATTTTAAAGACCCGTTTCTTCCGCAGCTTAAATGACGCCACCTGGATGATCACCGACGCCACTTCTAAAACAAAAACGCCTCCGATGATCAGCGTTAGTATTTCTTTTTCAATGCACAGGGAAATCGTCGCCACCGCTCCCCCCAGGGCGAGGGCTCCCACATCGCCCATTATTACCTCAGCAGGATAGCTATTGTACCACAGAAATCCTACGCAGGCCCCGGTCGCCGCCAGGCAGAACACCGTGAGCTCCCCGGCTCCCACAATGTAGGGTATGCCCAGGTAGGAAGAATAGTCCACCCGCCCGGTAATATAGGTGAGGATAGCCAGGGCAATAAAGGCCAGGATCAAAAGCCCCGTGGCAAGCCCGTCCAGGCCGTCGGAAAGATTCACCGCGTTGGATTCCCCCACCAGCATCACCGTGGCAAAGGGCAGCCACCAATTGCCCATGTCCACCACCGGGTTTTTAAAAAAAGGCACATACAGGGCGGTGATTTCCCCGCCCCCGGCCCGGCGCAGGCACAGGGCCACGATTACCGCCACGACGCACTGCATGGCCAGTTTTGCCCAGGCCGGCAGCCCGTCCGAATTTTGACGGCGCACCTTGAGGAAGTCGTCAATAAAGCCGATGGCGCCAAAGGCGGTAAAACTGCCCAGGGTAATCCAGACCTTTTCGCTGTCCAGATCCATCCAGAGCAGGGTCGCTATTATGGTGGAAAAGATAATAAGCGCCCCTCCCATGGTGGGGGTCCCGCTCTTTACAAGATGGGTGGAGGGGCCGTCCTTCCGTATGCTTTGCCCTATTTTAAATTTCCGCAGGGCTTCGATTATCCGGGGGCCGAAGACGAAACTGAGCAGCAGGGTGGTCAGCGCCGCGTAGGAACCCCGGAACGTAAGGTACTGGAACACGTTGAAGGGGGTAAAGAACTTTACCAGGGGGTACAAAAATTCCAGAAACATCTATGCCGCCCCCTCCAGAACGCCGCCGAGCCTTTCCAGGGCGCAGCCCCTGGAGCCCTTGAGCAGCACCAAATCGCCGGGGCGGACATACCCCTTCAGCTCGCCGGCCAGGGTTTCCATGGCGTTGGTGTGGAACACCCCGGAAACGCCCTTCAGCGCGGCCAGGGCGCTTTCGGTTTCCGCACCGTAGAGGAAAATCCGGTCCGCCCCGGAGGATGCCAGGCGCGATCCTATGGACCGGTGGGCCGCGGCGGAGCTGTCCCCCAGCTCCAGCATGGAGCCGATCACGTAGAGTTTCCTGCCGGGCCATGCCAGATCGTCGCAGAACCCGATGGCCGCGGCGGTGGATTCCGGGTTGGCGTTGTAGCAGTCCCGAATCACCGTCACCGCGCCCCGGAGTATTTCGCCCCTCCCGAAGAGGGGCTTAACCGAAGCAAGCCCCTCCCGGATGGCGGCGGAACCCACCGGAATCGCCCTGGCAATGGCGATAGCCGCCAGGGCGTTCCTCAGGTTGTGTTTGCCGGTCAGGCCAAACCGGACTTTGTTCCCCTCCCAAATCAATTCCGTTCCCTCAAGGCCCAGATCCCGAACTTCCCCCAGCTCGGGATACGAGGCGGAGCCATAGAAAGAGACCCTTCCCGCAATCCCTTTTGCCAGCTCCTCCTTGCAGCTTTCGTCTTCGGGGATTAGCGCCAGCTCGGTTCCGGTAAACTCGGAGAAAATAGCCTTCTTTTCCTCAAGTATTGCAGCTTTACTGCCGAGGATACCGATATGGGCAGTCCCTATGTTTGTTATCAACGCTATCGCAGGTTTTAAGACCCTGGCCAATTCCCCGATCTCCCCCCTGCGGTTCATTCCCATTTCAAAGATCCCCACCTCGTGATGCGGGCGGACCGTAAAAACCGCCAGGGGAAGCCCGGTTTCCGAGTTGAGGTTTCCGCTGCTCACAGCCACCCGCTTCTCCCGCGCCGCCATGGCCGCGGCAATATGGCGGGTGGTAGTTTTCCCGGAGGACCCCGTGATGCCCACCCTGAGCAGGCCGGGAAACCGCGACAGATAGGCCGCGGCAAGATCCTGGAGCCCCCGCAGGGTGTCGGGAACCGCGAAAAGAACCGCCCCGGCGTCCCGGGCCTTTTCGGCCAGCGCCAGCGAGGGGTCTTCCAGGGAGCGTTCCGCCACAAGCGCCGCGGCGGCGCCGGCTTTAAAGGCATCCCCCACAAACCAGGCCCCGTCGCGGGCGGACCCGGCAAGCGCCACAAAGATCCCTCCCCGCTCCGCCTCCCGGGAATCGATATGCACGGAGCTAAAGCCCTCCCCCGCGTCCCGGCGAAAGTCGAGAAAACGGCCCCCCAGGGCCTGCCGCGCCGCTTCAAACCGCATGAGGATCTCAGCCATCGGTCTTCCCCCGGCTGCCTTCAATTCTAATTTGCAGTATTTCTTCGGGCGGCTTTCTCGTCAAACCTAATTCTTCCGCGGCGATGCGCTCGATCCGGTCCGGGGAAGAAAGCAGGGCAATCCCCGCAATGAGCCGCTTGTTGCTTTCGACCCATTCCTCCTGGATCACCTCAAGGCTCCTCACTTCCCGCTGCAGGGCCGCGTATTTTCTGGACTGCCGGACGGAAACCCCCAAAAACAGGGGAAGGGTCAATGCCAAAGCGTAGAGCAATACCAACCGCCTCATAATCGTCCATCCTCTTTGCATAGTTTCTCGACCGCCCGGAGCTTGGCGCTTCGGGAAGGCGGATTGCTGCGGACCTCCTCCGGCCCCGGCGCCACCGCCTTCCGGGTCAGAAGATTGACCAGGCGGCCCTCACATTTACATATCGGCGTTTCCGGAGGGCAGGCACACTCCTTGTTTTTATCCCGGAAAAAATTTTTAACCCCCCGATCCTCCAGGGAATTGAAACTGATAACCCCCATCCGTCCCCCGGACTTGAGCGCTGCAAGGGCGCCCTCCAAAAGTTCCAGGAGCCGGGACAACTCTCTGTTTACAGCCGCGCGAATCGCTTGGAACGACTTTGTCGCGGGGTGGGTCCGCCCCCGCCGGTATTCCGCGGGAACCGCCCGGCTGACTATTTCCGCCAGCTCCGCGGATCCGGTTATGGTCCCCCGGGACCGGCGTTCCACAATGGCCCGGGCGATGCGCCGGGAATACCGTTCCTCAGCGTTGCGGTAGAGCAGATCCGCCAGGTCCGTCTCGGAAAGCCGGGCGATCAGTTCCGCAGCGGTTTCCCCGCCCGTGGTGTCGATCCGCATATCCAGGGTCTCGTCCCTGCGGAAGCTGAAACCCCTGCCGGATTCTTCGTAGTGGTACATGCTTATCCCCAGGTCTATGAGGATGGTGTCGGGCCGTTCGCCCTCCGGGGGAAGAGTCCCGAAATAATCCTGGGCCCAGCCGTTGAAGAACCGTATCCGGTCCCCGAATTCCCCCAGCCGCTCCCGCGCCCTTTGCTGTACTTCCCGGTCCGCGTCAATGCCCAGAATCCGCAGATCCTTAAACCGGGAGAGGAACGCGTAGCTGTGCCCGCCCTCCCCCAGGGTGGCGTCCACCATGAATTCGCCTTCCCCCCGCGGGGCGAGGCAGCGGATAGTCTCCTCCAGCAAAACAGGGGTGTGGACCACACGCATCATTCGCCGTCCTTCCCGCGGCGCAGGGAAAGATCCAGCTTTTCGTAGGCTGTCTCCACATCCTCGTCGCTCCCGCCGTCGTAGATCCGGTACCTGTCGGCGTTCCATATTTCGACAAAATCATCCTGACCCAGCGCTATGCAGTCCCTGACAAGATCAGCGAATTCCCGCAGGGTCTGGGGAATGGCGATACGCCCCGCCTTGTCGATCTCCACCTCCTGGGCCGGCCCGATAAGCCGCCGCCGCAGGGCCCTGAACTCGGCGTTAAAGGCGGTGCTGGAACTCCGCACCTTTTCCATCAGCCTGTCCCATTCCGCCATGGGATAGAGCCAGAGACAGCCGTCGGGTCCCTTGGTGAGCATATGAACCTGATCCTCCAGCGCGGCGCGGAGCTTGACGGGCAGACTAAGGCGTCCTTTGTCATCGAGGGTTATTTTGTATTCGCCGTTCAAGGACTTCATCCTGCTCCTGCCCCATCGGTTCCCTATTGAACCACTTTACACCACCTGAACCCACTGTCTACCATTATTATTAAAACTTTGAATGAAAAGTCAATCACTTTTTTTAGAAAAAACGTTATTGCCAGTAAAAAAAAAATTACAACTACTATACGAATATGAAGCATTTATGCTGACATAACAGGGAGCAGACCGCAGCTTCCGCTGTTTGTATCTGCAATATGCCGCCTGGTCAAAATGCGGGTAGTCATGCAAAAGACCGACCAGTGGAAGGATCAAATCTCATATTACCGGTTTTTTAACAATGAAAAGGCACGCGAGGAAGTCCTGATCCAGTGTGCGAGCGATCACTGCGGGGCGGCCTGCCAATCACTGGAGGAAGCGCTGTTGATACAGGACACGACGGAACTGAACCTTGAGTCCCATCGGCGCCGGATCGCCGGGCTTGAGGGGCTTGGAACGGTAGGGAACGGAAGCGATTTAGGATTTTTTTGCCATCCGACGATAGTGGCGAACCCGCGGGACGGAGCGCTGATGGGAATAGCGGATATTTATATCATGGCGCGGGAGCGGGAACGAGGGGAGGATGGGAAGTATATGTGGATCTTCCCCGCTTGACTTTTTCTTCCCCATGGATAAGGCTTCCAGCAAGGACTGATATATGGACGCTCTTGAAAAATCCCGGGGAAATTTTTTGCCGAAGCTGTTTAAGCGCCCCAGGCTTATCGTGGCGCTTATCGGAATTATCACGGTCTTCTTTGCGCTGCAGCTTCCCAGGGCAAGCCTGGACAACAACAACCTGCGCTTTGTTCCCGAAGACGACGAAGCCAGAGTTGTGTCCCAGTATATCGACGACACCTTCGGCAGCTCCCTCTTTGTGCTGGTGGGGCTGGAACGGCGGTTCGGCACGGTCTTTGACGGGGAATTTCTGGGCCGCATCCGGGAGTACATAGCCAGAATCGAAAAGGACGTGGCAATAATAGGAAGCGTTAATTCCATGGCGTCCTCGGATTATATTGCCGGCGAAGGGGACGCGGTGGTGGTGGAAAAACTGATCCCCGGGGATTTTTCCGGCTCCCCCGAAGAAATCGCCGGGCTCAAGCGGCGGCTCCTCTCCTGGGACCTGTACCGGCGGGCCCTTATTTCCGACGATTTTACCGCCACCCAAATCCTGGTTACCCTGGACATCAGCGG
>JAIROB010000069.1 GCA_031257695.1 Treponema sp.
GTCTGGGCGGGGTTCCAGTAGCGCACCCCAAAGTCGAGCATATCCGGGATGAAGTCTTCGCAGCGCCCGCAGTTGTGGAATTCGATCCATACGCCCCGGTCTGTCGCGTGTTTTGCCAGGCGGGCATAAAAGGGCTTGAAAAATTCCCGGTACATTTCTGCGGAAAAGAAGGGATAGTCCTTGGTCGCCGTGTCATCGGCAATGCCGAGCAAATCGGGCTTAAAAACATCCAGGCTTTTGATTACCAGCGGCTCGTACCATTCCATGAGGTAGTCCAGCAATTCGTGAACCGCCTCCCGCTCCTCGTGCATCGCGACCAGGGCTTCGGTATGGCCCATAAAGCCGCAGAGCTGCTGGAAAGGCGACTGCATGGAAAACATCATGGAAACCGCGGTTTTGCTGCGGTCCACAGGCTCAAGCTGCTTTTTGGCTATCCCCTCTAAATCGTAGTTTTCCCAGGTCGGAGGATGCCTGATAACGCTTCGCCATTTACGGATATCCTCCAGAATAAATTCCCCCGGTTTCGGCAGCGCGGCATAGCCCGTTTCCTTGGTGGCAACGTGGGGAACCCCCCAGCGGTCCACGAATTCTTTGGGCGGGCTCGCCCCCGGCGCCGGAAAAAAACTCATGCCCTCGGGCATGAACACGTCAAAGGGCCCCACCATAGCGGTGGGAATCCTGTCCTTGTAGGGCCCGCCATAGGGCACATACTCGGGCATTTCCCCCCGGCCCAAACGCAGATAATTTTCTTTAGCGGTAATTTCCATAGAACGCTCCTTAGAATGGAATACCCTATTGTACCCCTCCCCTCGCGGAAATGCAAAGAAAAAAAGCGCTTGGGTCCCCCCGCCACAGGCCCCGCGCCACAGGCCCCCTATGGGCCCTCTACGCGGCACGGGGACGCCCGGGACAAAGGCGGGGGGCGGCGGAGTCTGCCTGGCCGAACGTCTCTGGAATTCCCCGCTGCAGCAGACCCGCGTAGCGGGGCGGCGGAAGCGGACTCTACAGGCAAGTGAGCGCCGGGCATACTCCGCCGCCCCCCGTTTTAGTCTCTATGCGTCCCCGGAAACCCAGACATGGGCCCATAGGGGGGGGCTTGAGTTGCGGGGACTATGCGCCGCAGCAGTGTTTGTATTTTTTGCCGCTGCCGCAGGGGCAGGGATCGTTGCGGCCCACCTTGGGCTGGGAACGGCGGACGGTTACGGGCTGCTCGGACTCCGGGTCTTCTTCGTCAAAGACAACCCGGCCCTTCGATTTTTTTAATATCCTGGAGCGCTGGCGCAGCATCTTTTCCGGATCACGAACGCGGAGAAAATCATCAAAAAAAGAACTGTGGAGGTCGTAGATTTCGGGGAATTCCCCTTTCAAACGTCTGACATAAGGCTCGTAGTTTTTTTTATCATCCAGGAGGTGATATTCTATTGCCGTTACCTCAAGTTCGTCATCTTCATATTCATAGCCGGCGTTTAATATCCTGAAAAGGTCGATAAAAACATCGGGAATCTTTTTTTTCGCCAGCCCTTCAATTTCAAAGCTCAACCGTACCGCGTCGAGTTGCAGCCGCTGCATCATGGAAATATCCGGGAGCAAATCCGCCATTTCCTTTAAATCGGGGTAAAGCTCCGCCAGGCTGTTGGGGGGAATAAGCAGCATTTCGTTCAGAGCCTCCTGGCCCTCATGCCGCCCCTCCTGGCCTCCTTCGCGGATCAGACGGATGATCTCCCGTAAATGGCGCATGGCAAAGTCGACTTTTCTAATGCCCGCGGCAAGAAACCCCTGGGCGTGGAGGTATATTTTCCTCCATTCTTCAGTCTTGACATCTTTAACCGCCGCCAGGGCTTTATTGACCAGAGAGCTCAGTCCGTCCACAAAATCGCTGCTGGTTTTTATATTCTCCACGGCACAGCTAATAAGCTGGGTCCAGCCCTCAATGGATGAAGGGTCCAGATCAAGGGCGCGCCGCGTTTCGGCCTCGGATTTTTTTACCCAGCCGCGTTGAAAATAACAATGAGCCAGTTCTCTGGCATAGCGGGGATTGCCGGGATTCCGCCGGCAGAGTTCTTCCCACACTTCGATAGCCTTGCCGGTTTTATTGTCATCGTAGAAGTTGTTGGCGTATTGCTCCCTCACCTTATCCAGTTCGGGGTGGCTTTTCAGAATAAGCCGGTAGAGTTCCGCCGCCTTGTCGAGCCTGCCGAAGCGATGGAAGCGTTGGGCGTCGTGGAAAAGGGGAACGACGACGGGGGGCAGATCGTTTATGGCATCGTAGTCGGCGCGTTTTTTCCTGTCCATGAGGGTTTCGTAGGCGGCGCGGATTTCCTTGAACTCTTCCGGAGAACGGTCGGGCTGGTATTTCCGCACCATGCCGAAGTACGCCTTCTTTATCTCCGCTTCAGCGGCGGTGTTTGCGATTCCCAGGACTTCGTAGTGGCTCTTTTTCACTTCATCAAACAAGAGCAAAAAACCCCCCTAAAAACTTCCGCCGCCGGCCAAGGCAGACCAGGGCTTCCGCCGCAAGGGCGTTTCCCCTGTCCCGTTCCAGGGCTTGGGCGAAACAGTCCGCCGCGGCTCCATAACGTTTTGCCAGGGCCCATAAACAGCCTTCGATGTTCAGGAGCCGCACGCTTTGACGGGAAAGGCCCCTCGCAGCCAGGGCCGCGGCCTTCCACTTTTTTTTGCCCGCCAAAAGGACTATCCTTTCCAGCTCCGGGCCCCGGGTCTCCCCGGCTTCCCCGAGCTCAATCCGGCAGATCTCCCCCAGGCGGGCCGCGTCCCCATGTTCCGGATCCAGAAGCCGGGCAAACTCCGCACAGGCCAGGGCGGCCCGCAAATCCCGCCGCCTGGCAGCGGCAAGACCCAGCCGGTAGTACCGCCCCCCCATGGCCGTGAGAAGGCTCACAGCAGTTGATCCAGTTTTTCCAGCGCCCCAAGCATGATTCGCAGATCCTCCCGCAGATCCCCGGCCCGTTCCAGGTTGTTTAAAAGAAGGGCCTCCTTAATCTGCCGCACCAGGAGGCTCAGATCCTCCCCCTCGTCCATGCCCGAGGCGATCATCTTCTCCGCTTTGCGTATCAGGGGGCGGAAGGCCCGCGCTCCCTCGGCCTGCTCCCATTTCGACAGATCCAAAGAGGACTTGGCCTTTATCCCGGCGGTGCTGATATCAGCGGAAACCTGTTTGCCCGTGGAAACCACGCTTGCCTTTACCTGGAGGATACCGTTCATGTCATAGCCGAAACTTACCTCTATCTGTTCCTTCCCCTTTTTGGCCGGGGGTATTCCGGTAAGTCTCAACTCGCCGAGCCGCTCGTTGTTCTCTAAGTCTGAGGATTCCCCCTGAAACACGTCTATGACCACTTCGGTCTGGTAATCCGCGGCGGTGATATAAACCTGCTTCTTTTCGGTAGGAATCGTGGTGTTCCGCGGAATCAGGGGATCAAATATCTGCCGTTTGCTGAAAAAACCCTCCCGCAGGGGCGCGGTTCCCAGGGTGTAGGGGCACACATCGGTAAGCACCAGATCCTCGTTGTTGATGCTGCCCTCGATAAGCCCCGCCTGAATCGCCGCCCCCCGGGCCACCGTCAAATCGGGATCCACCAGGGAACGGGGAACCGCGCCCAGGGTCTCCTCCACCATCTTTTTTACGCAGGGAATCCGGGTGGAGCCCCCCACCAGAAGAATAACCTGCAAATCCTCGGGGCTCAGTTTCGCGTCACCGAGGGCGCTCATCATAGGTCCCCGGGTGGACTGCACCTTTTCCCACACCCATGCGTCAAATTCCCTGCGGCTGACGGTCTTTTCCACTGAAACCGGCTTTCCGTCCTTGCCGGTCAGGAGGAAGGGAAGGGACACCTTAAACTCCTCCTGGCTGCTCAGGGCGATCTTACATTCCTCCGCGGCTTTTTTAAGCCGCATCAGAGCCCGTTCATCCCCCTCGGGATCCGCGAGACGGGCCATGATAATTTCGTCAAAATCCTTGCCCCCCAGATGGTTGTTCCCGCTGCTTGCTTTTACATCGATGACCCCTCCATAAAGCTCAAGGACCGTCACGTCCAGGGTGCCGCCCCCCAAATCGTAGACCAGCGCGTTCTTATAATCCTTGAGATTGGAAAGGCCGTAGTCCAGGGCCGCCGCGGTGGGCTCGTTGATGATCCGCTCCACCTGCAGCCCGGCCAGCTCCCCCGCCCTCGCGGTGGCCCGGCGCTGCGTGTCGGTAAAGTAGGCCGGCACGGTGATCACCGCGCGGTTAATTTTTTCGTTCAGCCAGTCTTCCGCGCAGCGGACCAGGTAACGAAGGAGCATGGCCTGAATCTCCTCCGGCGCGTACTCCTTTCCGTGGGCCCTGAGTTTTTCGCCGCTCCCGGTGAGCCGCTTAACCTCCATAAAGGTACAGTCGGGCCGGGTAAAAAGGTATTCGGCGGCCTCCTCCCCCAGGAGCGCTTCCCCGTCCTGGCTTATATGCGCCACCGAAGGGGTAATCAGCTTGCCCAGGGAGTTGGGAATCAGCTTGGGCGCGCCGTCCACAATGCAGCCAATCTCCGACGTGGAAGTCCCCAAATCAATACCGACTATTCTGCTCATCAGCCTGTCCCCCCTCTGTATGTGTATCGTCCATGCCGCGTTCCGCGGTTCCGTCCCGTTCCGCCCTTCCTCCGGCCCCGTCCTCCCGCCCCCGGCTCACCACCACCGCGGCTTTGCGGACCAGGGAGTTCTGATACAGGTAGCCGCTTTGCAGCAGGCGAATCACCTGTTCCCGGGGGAAGGGGGATTCGGCGCTACCCTGAACACTGTGAATCTGAGGATTCATGAGCTGCCCCTCCTCCCCAAAACGGACTATGCCGCAGCCCAAAAGGATGCTGCCGGCCTTTTCCCACAGCAGCTTCGCCTGAGGGCGCAATTCTTCATTGCCCCCCTGTCCGGCGTAGGCGTAAAAATCCTCCAGCAGATCCGCCAAACCTATAGCCGCCAGGGCCAGCCTATCCGCCCTGGTCTTTTCGGCGGCCACGCTTTCCCGCAAAAGACCCTGCTCCTTCACCAGATCGTAGATCTCCTCAATTTGCAGGGACGCGTCGTCCTGTTTCCTGTTGAGTTCCGTCAAAAGTTCCCGGTCCGGCGCCGCAAGAGCGGCAAATTCATATCCGGGGAGGCTCCCGGTTTCCCGGGAAAGCAGTTTGCCTAGTTCGGCCTCAAAGTCCATCATACGCGCCCTAGGGGGAGCGGCAAAGATAGGATTGGCATATGCCTAGTATGTCCGGAAAAAGAATTATCCGCAAGGGGCGTAGACGGCGCCCCTTTCCTACCAGGAACGGACCACCCGGAAGCCCACGAGGTTGTCGGTATAGTTGGGGGAATAACCCCACCAGAAGGCGTTGAGGGAATAGGGCGAGGAGGACCACCAGCTTCCGCCGGACATGGGTTTCTGGGT
>JAIROB010000082.1 GCA_031257695.1 Treponema sp.
CGCAGCGGAGGCAGTAGTGCGTCCGGGGGGACCCGTGCAGTTCTATTACCCGCCGGCTCCGCGCCTTTTGGTGGAGCATATCGATGTTTTGGGTTATCACCGCCTTGAGAAAGCCCCGCTCTTCCAGCTCCGCCAGGGTTTTGTGGGTTACGGAGGGCTCCTTCTCGTCAACCCTATAGATCATGGGCCCGGCGTTTGTGTAAAAATACGACGGGTCCTTTTCAAATTCGTCAATGTCAAACACTTTTTCTGCGGGAAGGCCGGAAAGATACAAGGCCAGGACTTCCGGCGGGTACCGGTCCAGAAATTCCTGAGGGAGCCCCGCGGTGTAGAGGCCCTCCCTGCCGCGGAAACCGGGGATCCCCGATGCGACGCTTATCCCCGCTCCGGTCAGGGCAACGCAGTGGCGGGCGCCGGCGATGAGGGAAAAAAGCTCGGCAGTTTTACTGTTCATGTTTCAACGAGCGCCCGGGTTTGTCCGCGCCGGCGCCTTTGCGTGCCGCTCCTCCTCGCTGAAAATACAGCCGCAGTATTTCTGCATATACAGCCCCCGCTCCCGGGCTTTTTTCTGCCCTTCCCGGTAACCGGGGCGGAAGTCGCGGTAGAGAAACTGCGCGCCGTGTTTTTCCGCTTCCTCTTCGGCGATTTCCCGGATAAGATCGTGTTTCTGGTAGGGACTGATCAGCAGGGTTGTGGAAAAATAAGCGTAGCCCTGCGCGGCAGCACAGGAGGCGGTCTTTGCCAGCCTGGTTCTGTAGCAGTAGGCGCAGCGCTCCTCAAAATTTCCGTCAAGACCGGCGATAAAGGAGCGCAGGCCGTAGTCGTCCTCCAGGATCAGTTCCAGGCCCTCCTCCCCGGCAAAGCGGGCCAGGGCGTCCCAGCGGGCGCTGTATTCCGTGGAGGGGTGGATGTTGGGGTTAAACCAGAACAGGTCCGGGCGCAGGGCTTCGCCCAGGAGGATTTCCACACATTGGACGGAGCAGGGGGCGCAGCAGGCATGGAGGAGGAGGCGCGGCATCATAGGCTTTTCTCGATTACCCACTTTACTGACGGGAACCTCATTGGTCAAGATCAGGGAGAGCGTTCAACAGGGTCTTGAGCCTCCACAGCATATACAGCGGCACGGCAAGCAGGGCGCCGTTCTTTTCGTCAAAAACTACATTCACGGCATTGCGTAAAGAGGTTTTTACCGCCTTTTTGGACCCGTATCCTATGCTTTTCGTCAAATATTTTGCGTTATTCCCATGAAAAAATGTTAGTAGAAACACGTTATTCCTATGAAAAATGTGTTTATCACGCACGTTATTCGTAGGAATAACGTGCGCGTTTACTTTATTTTTCATGGGAATAACGGGTTTGCCGGGCCTATTCTTCCAGCAGAAGGACGATCTTCCCCGCAGCGAAGGTCCGGGGCACATCGATGAGCCGCTGGTTGGAGGAGCCCCGGAAGCGCAGGTCCAGGTTGCGGAGTTCCCGCACAAAGGGGCCGTCCACCAGGACATCGACGGCCATGAGGAGCCGCCGCCACGCGGGGTTTTCCGCCAGCCACAGCGCTTCAAAGGTATAGCCGGTATAGGCAAACACCGAAAGGCCCAGGCCCCGGACCTCCTCCGCCAGGACAGCGCAGGCCGCAGCCTGGACAAAGGGGTCGCCGCCGGAGAGGGTAAGGCCGTCCAGGAGGGGGTTTCCCCGGATCCCGTCCAGGATTTCGCCCACGGTAATGCTGCGGCCCCCGGAACAGGTCTGCAGCTGGGGGTTGTGGCAGCCGGGGCAGCGGAAATCGCAGCCCTGGACAAACACGGTGTAGCGGAAACCCGGGCCATCCACAATGGACTCCGGCTCTATGCCGCCTATGACGAGGGTATCCGTCCGGGCGCGGGTTACGGCCCTATGAGGAGGCCGGGGAACGGTCAAGGTCATAATGCTTAACCCTATCCTTTTCTTCCGCCCGTTTGGCGTTGTTAAACCTGTCCAGGGTCCCCACCAGGTAGCCGGTGATGCGCCTGATCCGCTCAAAGGGGACATTCCCTTCGGTCCGGCCGCACTTGGGACAGGTCTCTCCGATGATGCCCCGGAAACCGCAGAGCGGGTCCCGGTCCAGGGGGTGGTTCAGGCTGCCGTAGCCTATGCCCTCCTCCTTCATGGCGCGGACTATCTTTTCAAAGGCCTCGGGGTTCTTGGATGCGTCCCCGTCCAGTTCGACATAGCTGATATGCCCGGCGTTGGTCAGGGCGTGGTAGGGCGCCTCGATGCCGATCTTCTTTAAAGCGGCGATGGGGTAGTGTACCGGCACGTGGAAGCTGTTGGTGTAGTAGTCCCGGTCGGTCACCCCCGGGACGGGGCCGAAGATCTTCCGGTCCAGCTTGACGAAACGGCCCGCAAGGCCCTCCGCGGGGGTGGCGATAAGCGAAAAGTTGAGTTTCCGTTCCAGGGAAGCCTGGTCCATGCGGCTTCGGAGCCGTCCGACGATATTCAAACCCAGGGCCTGGGCTTCAGCGGACTCCCCGTGGTGCTTCCCTATCAGCGCCGTGAGACACTCCGCCAGGCCGATAAAGCCCAGGGTGAGGGTCCCGTGTTTCAGCGCTTCCCGGATCTCGTCTTCCCAGCCCAGATTATCGGAATCAAGCCATATCCCCTGGCCCATGAGGAAGGGGAAGTTTTTTACCTTTTTCCTGGCCTGGATTTCAAAACGCTCCAGGAGCTGATCGATGATGAGGTTGGTCTTGTTGTCCAGCTCGTCGAAGAACAGGCCCTGATCGCCCCCGGCCCGCAGCGCAAGCCGGGGGAGGTTGAGGGAGGTGAAGCTCAGGTTGCCCCGGCCATAGGTTATTTCCCGCTCAGGGTCGTAAACATTTCCCATTACCCTGGTGCGGCAGCCCATATAGGCAATCTCTGTCTCCGGCCGATCCGGGCGGTAGTACTGGAGGTTGTAGGGCGCGTCCTGAAATGAAAAATTGGGGAAGAGCCGTTTGGAACTGACCCTGCAGGCGAGCTTGAAGAGGTCGTAGTTGGGATCCCCCTCGTTGTAGTTGATCCCCTCCTTTACCCGGAAAATCTGGATCGGGAATATCGGGGTTTCCCCGTCCCCCAGCCCGGC
>JAIROB010000087.1 GCA_031257695.1 Treponema sp.
TAATCCTCTACCAATTTTGATAAACTGCGATTGTTATCCTCCGCATATTTTTTTGCAGAATTTATAACCACTTGATCAAGCTTTAAAGTCAATTTAGTATCCATAATTATCTCCTATACGTATAGGTATATCATGTAAAATACGGTCATGTCAAACTATCATGATATATAAAATCCCCCTGCGGTCCGGTTTGTCAGGGATCTTGTCCAGGTTCTTTTGGGATACCGGAAGTATAGCATACGTTCCTCTCTTTGCCCCGAAAAGAAGTTGCGCCCCTTCATAAAAAGCGCCCATGCTATCTCCTGTGTCCGCTATACCGCAAAAACCGCCGACAATCCAGGTTTCCCCGCTAAGACCGGCTGTAGTTCGGCGCTTCCTGGGTGATGGTTACATCGTGGGCGTGGCTTTCCCGGAGGCCCGCAGCGGTGATCCGCACAAACTTGCGGTAAGCCCTGAGCTCTTCCACGGTTTTGCAGCCGCAGTAGCCCATGCCCTTACGCAGGCCGGACACCAATTGGTGCAGGTAACTCCGCATTTCGCCCTTGTAGGGGACCCGGCCTTCAATGCCCTCGGGCGCCGGGATTTCATCCTTGCCGATCTGGTACCGGTCGCCCCCGCCATCGTTGAGGGCCCCCAGGCTGCCCATGCCGCGGTATTCCTTGTAGATCCTGCCGTCGAAGATGATCTCTTCCCCGGGCGCTTCCTTGAGCCCCGCAAACAGGTTTCCTATCATCACCGTATTGGCCCCGGCGCCGATAGCCTTGGCGATGTCCCCGGAGAACTTGATGCCCCCGTCGGCGATAACCGGAATGCCCGACCTGGCCGCCTCTTCCGCGCAGTCCCACACCGCGGTGAACTGGGGCACCCCCACGCCGGCCACCACACGGGTGGTGCAGATAGAGCCGGGGCCTATCCCTACTTTAACCGCGTCCGCTCCCGCTTCAATAAGCCTGCGCGTTCCTTCGGCGGCCGCCACGTTTCCCCCGATAACGGGTATGCCGAATTGTTCCTTTATGCTCCGCACCGCGTCCATCACATTTTTTGAATCCCCGTGGGCGGTGTCCATCACCACAAAATCCACCCTGGCGTTCCTGAGGAGGGGCATACGCGCCGAAAAATCCTGGGGGGAAACCGCCGCTCCCACGATAAGCTGCCCTCCCTTGTCGGTGGCCGCCATAGGATAGTTGGCGTGTTTTTCCATATCCTTCACGGTGATAAGCCCCGTAAGCTCCCCCCGGGCGTTTACCACCGGCAGTTTTTCTATCCGGTACCGGTCAAACTTTTCCCTGGCGCTGGAAACCGAAGGCTCTCCCTGCTCGGTCACCGGGTTTTTGGTCATCACATCCTCCACCGCCTGGCTGTCGTCCTGGCAGAACCGCAGATCCCGGTTGGTGATGATCCCTATCAGAAGCCCCTCCCTGTTCAGCACCGGCATACCGGAAACCTGAAACCTGTCCCGCAACTCCTTTACGTCCCGAATGCGGGCGCCTTCCACCACCGTAACCGGGGAGTTGATAATCCAGTTGAGATGCCGCTTTACGTTGGCCACCTGCTGCGCCTGTTCCTCCGGGTTGAGATTCCGGTGTATGACCCCGGCGCCCCCTTCCAGCGCTATGGCAATGGCCAGTTTTTCTTCCGTCACCGTGTCCATGGCCGCGGAAATGACGGGGACATTCAGCTCCACCCCCCTGCACAGCAGGGAGCGCACATCGCAATCCTTCGGCAGGGTGTCGGAATACCCCGGCAGGAGGAGCACATCGTCATAGGACAACGCTTCTTCAAACATGATCATTGCCTCCTAGCAGTTTGTTGCGCTTCGCGCATAAAATCTCCAAAAATCGTCTGCAGGGCGATTTTTTACCCTGCAAACTGCCAAAGCATGCCCAATAAGCGTGGTTTTTATGGTTTTTTTCAACGAAAAAAACCATAAAAACCTACAAGCGCTACAGGCTGCTAGTCTTTCATTAAGGCCCGGTATTTTCGGGCGATGGTTCTCGCTTTTTCAACGGCCAGCCCGTGGTATCCTTCGGGCTTTTCAAAGAAGGACAACGCGTCGGAAGGGGTTTTTATCAGCCCCAGTTCCGTCATTTTGGCGCCAATCCGGGAAAGCGCCTCCTCCTCCTTCGCCAGGGCCGCGGCAAAACTGCTGTTCTCCCGTTCCGCTGCCAGGGTGATTTTCCGGATCGCCTCGTGGGCGCCGGAAACGCCGGACTCCGCCAGCAGTATGTAGGCCGGCTCCGCCAGAATTCCCCCGGGGATCCCGCCGTCCGCGCCCCGCAGGTTGCGGAGCAGCCGTTCCCGGTCCACTCCCAGCCCCTCAATGACCGAGGCCATGCGGCTCGCCGCCAGGGCGAACCCCGCCACATAGTCGGCCACAAAGCGCTGGCTCGCGGAGTTGGTGAGGTCCCGCTGGTGTTCGCTGATCTGGTCCATGAAGAAGGTGGCGGCCCTGGGCATAAAGGCCTTCCAGAGACTCTTGACGTGTTCCGAGTTCCAGGGGTTCCGTTTCTGCGGCATGGTCGAGGACCCCACCTGGTCCGCGGCAAAGCCTTCCCGAATCTCCCCTATTTCGCTGCGCTGGAGGTTCCGGAGATCGTCTGCCAGGTTGGCGATGATCCCGAAGGCGACATTGTACTCCAGGAGGAGCCGCAGGAGGTATTCGGGCTCCGCCAGTTGGGTGGAGTGTTCCGAAGGCTCAAGCCCCAATTCCGCCAGATACAGCCGCTCCAGCTCCTCGGGGTCCCTGACGATCATGCTGGTGGCGTTATAGGCCCCCGCCGCGCCCGCCAGCTTCCCCTTAAGCTGCCCCGCAAGGCGCCGTAGTTCGAGGATCGACTTTCCCAGCCGGGAAACATACTCCGCCAGGGCAAAACCCAGGGTAATGGGCACCGCGTGCTGGCCGTGGGTGCGGCCCGCCTGGGGGGTTTCGGCCTCCCGCTCCGCAAAGTCGCAGAGCAGGAGTTCCAGCTTTTGGAGCAGGGGCAGGACCACCTCAAGAGCGGCCCCCCGCATACGGTACGCCAGGGCGGTGTCCAGAATGTCCGCGCTGGTAGCCCCCAGGTGGACCAGGGGCGCGGTTTCCGGGGGAACCTTCGTTTTAAGCACGTTCACCAGGGCGCGGATATTGTGCCTGGTCTTTTCTTCCTCGGCATACACCTCCGCCGGATCGACCCCCTCCCCCGCCTCCGCAAGCGCAGTTTCCAGGGCCGCTGTCAGGCCGCCCCGAATCTTCAGATGGGCCACAATCAGGGCTATTTCCGCCTTCACATGGGAAGCTACGGCCGCCTCCTCGGAAATCCACGCTCCCAGGGAATCGAACAGGGCCTTTTCGGAAAGAGAATAACGGTGGTCTATGGGGGAAATGTTTTGGAAAATGCTACGGGCTTCCATACCAGATCATAGCACGGCGGGAAAAATTTGTCTATGGGACGCGGGACGCATGGGTGCAACTTCTTTTTCGGGGCATTCAGGCAGCTATGATAAAGTTCCGAACCGCACACTCAAACAGGTGTTCCTTGAACCGGTCTACCGAACCGATATAGGGCACATCCTCTTTCCTCAGTATATCATGGGTTACCCCGTCCTTTCTCGTCCGCAAATCGGCGCTGCT
>JAIROB010000150.1 GCA_031257695.1 Treponema sp.
TGTAAAAGAGGTAAACACCCTGTTTGACGAGTACAAATAAGTTCAATAGAAATGTCCTATCACATCTGACATTTCTATTGTTCTCAATTATAGGACATTTCTATTGTTCTCCGACAATGCCCTGTTCGGCGTATTGCCGAAAAAGCATGAAGGTGATAGACTACTATTTTGCTATGACAAATACATGATGGAGGTATTTCTATGCAGGAAGTGTACGATTATTTGAAAAAAGCGGGGACCTATTATCTTGCCACGGTTGAAGGGGATCAAGCCAGGGTGCGCCCCTTCGGCACCATCGACCTTTTTGAGGGCAAACTGTACATCCAGACGGGAAAGTCCAAGGATGTCGCCAAGCAGATTTTCGCAAACCCCAAGGTCGAGATCTGCGCCTTCGACGGCCAAACCTGGATCCGCGTCCAGGCGAACGCGGTGGAGGATCCCCGGCGGGAAGCGAAGGTTCATATGCTGGAAGCCTACCCGATGTTGAAGGATCGGTACTCCGCGGAGGACGACAACACCCTGGTGCTGGCCCTCAATGACGGCGTCGCGACCATCTCGTCCTTTGCCGGCCCGCCCAAGGTGATCAAGTTCTGATTCCGGGAGCCACGGGAAGGCGCTAAAAGCGGAACAGGCAGCTCCACTTGGAGCTGCCTGTTGCAGCTAACGGCCCGGTACGGTTCTTTAGAGTTCGCCGCGATTGACCACAACCCTGGAAAGCAGGCCGTACTTAACCGCTTCTTCGACGTTCATCCAGTAGTCCCGGTCCGTGTCCCTTTCCACCTGACCAAAGTCCTGCCCCGTTTCCTCGGCGATAAGGCGGTTGATCCGTTCCCGCAGTTTCTCCAGTTCCCGGGCGTGGATTTCGATGTCCGTGGCCACCCCCCGGATCCCCGAAAGGGGCTGGTGGATAAGGTAGTGGCTGTTGGGCAGCCCTACCCGCCTGTCCCTGGGGCTGGCAAGCTGGATGATCGCCGCGGCGCTGGCCACCAGGCCCATGCCGATGGTCCACACCGGGGGCTTTACAAACCGGATCATATCAAAGATGGCATAGCCCGCGTCGGCATCCCCGCCGGGGCTGTCAATAAAGATGCGGATGGGATCCTCCCCCATAGCCTCCAGCAGCAGAAGCTGCCTGATGGTCCGCTCCGCCAGTTCCTTTTTTATCTCGCCGGAAAGCAGGATGGTCCGGGTTTTGAGCATCCGGCCCATCAGGGGATCGTTACCTCGTTCTTCCTCCTTTTCCTGGACTTCCTCTTCTTCCTCTTGGTCATCGACGCGATAGCACATAGACAACTCCTCCGAAACTACTATAGAGCGTCTGTCCATACCGTAAACACACTCCAAATGGACGACCTCAAAACAGGGTTTGACCCGGTCGCGGTAATATGAGGCTTGTAAACAGCCGTTCTACCATTCCCGGGGTTTAAAATCTTCGGGAACAGCTATTCGCACCGTGTCCCCGGTCTGTTCAATCACATAAAACCCGGCGTTCAGTGCGTGATTCTTCGCTTCATCGGGGAAAATAGCCCCCGCAATAGCCCCGCAGAATTTACGCTTGTCATCATGCCGGTCCGCCCAGCGGCGGAGAACCTCCATCCGCTCGACGTGGCGGTCCACATCCTTGTGCTGGGGCCTGGCCTTCACCTCCACCGCTACGCCTCTATCGCCGTTCTCCAGCAGCAGGTCAATTTCCGCCCCCTTATAACGGTCCAGGGCGTCGCTGATATCTATGTTCTGCCCAACCTTGTCGAAGGTATAGCCCAGGAGGTTGAACTTTTCCCTGATGCTGGGGGCCACCAAATGCTCGGCCAGCTCGCCGAAACGGTTGCCCAACTGGCCGATTTTCCGGTCGGTTTCTTTCATTTGCCGGTCGGTTTCCTTCATCTGCAGAGCGTTTTCCTGGATTATCCGGTCGGTTTCCTTAATTATCCGGTCGGCTTCTTTCAACTGCAGAGCGTTTTCCTGAAGTATCCAGTCGGTCTCCTCCAGCTTTAGGTCCATTTTCCGGGTCTGTTCTTTGAGCATCCGGTCGGTTTCCTGGAGCGCGGCCCAAACCTTTTCAAAGGTAAGCCCCTGGTACTCGGGAGGGAGAGTGACGGTCTGATTTTCTTCCATAAAAATAAAATCCTGAATTGTTATCATGCCGTACCACGGCGGCCAAACCCCGCGCTGAGGAATCCGGCGGCAGGGGGAAATGTATATATGACAAATATACGGAAAGGACCCGGAACAGTCAAGCTCAGTCCGAGGCCGGTCCGGAATCCGGCCGGCTTCCGCCTGCCCTTTTCAAAAGCTCCTCGATTGCCCCAAGCGCGGCGGCGGCGCGGAGGGCATTCCGGTCTCCGGCAAAACGGCGGACCACGGCGTCAGACGGCAGCCCCCGGCGGGCTATGCCTATCCAGACCGTGCCGACGGGCTGCCCGGAACCGTCCCCGTCCGGGCCGGCCAGACCGGTTACGGACACCGCGATATGGGCGCCGCTTTTTTCCAGGGCCCCGGAGGCCATGGCCAGGGCGGTTTCCCGACTCACCGCGCCGTGGCGGCGGATAAGGCCCGGGTCCACCCCCAGGAGCCGCGTCTTGGCGTCCGCCATGTAGACGACAAAGGAACCCCAGAAGACCCGGGAGGCGCCGGGAACCCGGGCCAGGCGGTCCGCCACAAGACCGGCTGTGCAGGATTCCGCCGCGGCCAGGGTTTGGGAGGCGGAGGCCAGCGCTGCTATCAACAGGGCCGC
>JAIROB010000245.1 GCA_031257695.1 Treponema sp.
CGTTTTGTAATTCATTATCCTGTAAGGAATTACCTATACCGGCGAAGAGACTTGAACTCTTACATCCTTGCGGACAGCAGATTTTGAGTCTGCCGTGTCTACCATTCCACCACGCCGGCCCGGAGATCCCATTCTACCGGAAAAGCTCGCGGCATTCAAGATAAAAACGTTTCTCTTCGGCTTCTCCCATGGAAAAACTCTTTCTGGGGAGGGGGCCGGATCCGGCCACGGTTTGAAAGAGCCCCGGCTTTTTTACCGGCGGCAGGAGTATGCCCACCGCGGGCCTTTCCCCGGAGGCGCCCGCGGCAATACGGAAAAGCTCGTCCTTCCCGTGGATATAGTCGATGGCGCCCCTGCCGCTCTGACCGGCGCCGACCACAACGCGGTCCAGCAAAGGCTGCAGGGCTTCGGTGGCTATGCCCGCGGCCGCGGTCTCCACCAGGATGTGCCGGCCGCCTCCGGTAAGGCCGTAGCGGTTCGTGGAGCCGGGGCTTGCCACCAGGCGGGAAAGCTCCTCCGGGCCGTCCGCGGCGCGGCTGGAAAAACCGGGAAGCTCCTCCAGGGCGGACCGGATTTCCTCCAGGGAAAAGTCAAAGATGACCCGGTGTATGGGCTCAAACGCGATTCCCGAATCGTAGATGTTTTCCACCTCCACCAGGGCGTACCGGGCTGGATGCGAATCCAGGCCGGCGCCGTCCGGGCGGGCCGCTTTGTATTCATCCCAGACCGCCTTGGCAGTGGCTAGGGAATGGTTGCCGTCCCCCACGGCAAAGAGGAAGGGCTCTTCCCCGGCTGAACCTGCCGGAGAGCCGTAGCGGGCGGCCGACCGGCGGGCGAGTCCTTCAAGGCCCTCCGCCAGAGCCTGCCAGCCGGCTTCATTGTCCAGGGCCCAGCCGGAAATATCCCCGGCGCCCAGCATCAGCGGGGTTTGGTAGAGGCGTCTTCCCTTTTTGGCCCCTTCGCCCAGGGCGGGGATAAGGCTGTCGGTATCGTCATCTATAAGCAGGAGTATATGGGGCGTTTCCAGGGGGGCGGAGCGGCGTATAGCCATCCTCGGGGGAAGCCGTTCAGGAACGGTTCCTTCGGTGGAGCGGATCAGGGGCCGCGAATCGCCCTGCCAGTCGTAGCGCTCCAGGTCTATGGCCAGGACCAGTCCCCGCCGGCATTGGCGGTAGGGGCTGCTCCGTTCTACATAGACGCAGCCCCTGAAGGGCTCCGACAAGGTGCCGTCCCCAAGGTAGGCGGCCATGCTCCGGTGTATGGCCCGGATCCGCTCTTCCCGGCGATTCTCCCCCAGGTAGAGTTCGGGAAATATCAGGTTAAGGCTGGAAGGGGAGTCCCCCACGGTTTTTGCGACGGCTTCCCAGTAGGCTCGGTCCTGGGTAAACTGGTCGCAGGCGATTACCGCCCATTTCGACAGATCGATGCCGGGACCGGGAAGGCGTATGTCGGGTATCGCCGTTCCCAGAGCCGCAAGCCGCTCCTCTATGGTGTTCATTGAAGCCTCCGTCCCCACTCTACGCTGTTTTGCAGGGCCTTTACAACCGGTTCTCGCTTGACAAAGAACCGAACAGGAATAATAGTCTTATATAGAGAAATACCGCAGGACTTCGTTCTGCTTCGATTTGATATACGGTGTCATTGTAACAGCGCCGAATACAGAGGTTGATTTGCAACTTCAGCGGTCGTCTTTCGCGCAGATACAGGAACAGCGCCTCAAAATGAGCCCCCAGCAAATTCAGGCTATCGCTCTGATGGGGCTTCCCCTGCTTGATCTACGGAAGAAAATCGAGGAGGAACTGGATCGCAACCCCGCGCTGGAGGTGCTGGAGGATCGTTCCGTGCTTTCCCTGGACGCCGCCTATGAAAGCCCCCGAAGGGATGAGTACGATTATTTCGAGGCCAGCTCGGATTCGGGTTTTGTCAAAAAGGGCGGGGACGAGGAGACCCAGGAGCGGTATCAATTCCTCGAAGGCGCGCTTTCCCGGCCGGAGACCCTGCAGGAACATCTGCTCCGGCAATTCGAACTGGAGCCCGTGGAGGATGAACTGCGCCCTATAGGGGAATTGCTCATCCATAACCTGGACGAGGACGGCTTTCACAAAGAGCCGGTGGAGCTGCTCCTTAAAGACGTGAGCCCCCTTCTTATTGCCAAGGCCATGGCCGTCATCCGCTCCCTGGACCCGGTAGGCTCCTGTACCGCGGATTACCGGGAATCCCTGCGGGTACAGGCGGAACTCCTTCCCCAGGCCCCCCCGGGTCGACTGGAGGCGCTCTCCCATCTGGAAGAGCTTGAACGGGGAAGAATCGCGGAGGTCGCCCGGAAGCTGGGCCGCAGCGAGGAGGAGATCCTCGCCTGTTTTGAACAGATCAGGGAACTCTCCCCCTTTCCGGGCCGCCAATTTGCCGCGGACACAACCCGGTACGTGGTTCCCGATATTCAGGTGATCAAAAAAGAGGGGGAATTCGTCCTGGTGTTGAATGACGAGGAAATTCCGGTGCTGGGGATAAACCCCTTTTTTATGAAGGTAGCCGCCCATGCCGGCGAAAAGCGGGACGGCAAGGATGTCCGGGACTTTGTAAAAGAAAACATCAGGGAAGCCCGGTGGTTTATCCAGTCGATTAACGAGCGGAACCACACCCTGCTCAGGATTTCCAGGGCCATTGTGGAATTGCAGCGGCCTTTTTTTATGAACGGCCCCCAACACATTGCGCCCCTGACCATGCGGGACGTGGCCCGGGAGCTTGGGATGGTTGAATCCACCATTTCCCGCGCCTCCCGGGGCAAGTATATGCAGACCGAGTGGGGAATTTTCGAAGTACGGCATTTTTTCACCAATTCCATCAGCGGCTCCGGTTCCGGGGGCTCGCACTTTTCCAAGGAGGGAGTTAAGGAAATTATCAAAGAACTTATCAGCACAGAGGAGCGGCATCTTTCGGACAAGGAAATCACCGAACTCCTTTCCAAAAAGGGAATACCCCTGGCCCGGCGCACCGTTGCCAAGTATCGTAATGAACTGGATCTGGGATCGTCCTATGCCCGGTAGGGGCATACAGAAGCCACACTTAAAACAGGAGTTTTGCCATGAACACAGATGTTAAAGCAGTCCATTTTACCCTGCGGGAGGACACCAGGGAGTACCTGGATCAGAAACTCACCCGTATTCCCAACGCGGAAAACATGATGGTGGATCTGCTCATTACCCTGACGAAGGAAGCCAGGGACTTCTCCGCGGAAGCCAAGGTCAATTTCCGCTGGGGAGTCTCAATTCATCTGAAGGAAACGGATTTTGAACTGAATCCGGCAATTGACAAGCTCATGGACAAACTGGACGCTAAGATAATCAAGGAAAAAGAAAAAGCGAAGGACGTTAAAGAAAAGGAGCGGGCGCAGGAAAAGCGGGACACCACCTTTAGCCCTTCTTAACGTGAATTGTATCGCTCCTTAAAAGGGGGGAAGCCTCCCCCCTCGCTCCAAAGCCTGCGGCTTTTACGCTACCCCCCACAACGGGGGACACCCCCGTAACGCCCCCGCTCCGCCCCCGGCCTCAAGCCGTTTTTCCCGTAAAAACAGGGTTGCTGTTCCAAAACTGAAGTTTCGGAACAGTCCCCGGGTTAAAAAAAATTTGCCTCGTATATCAAAACGTATATGACGGGCAGCGGGTTTCGGCATGGTTTTCATGCCCCTCCCAATCGATTTCCGCCGTAAATGCGAAGGAACAGGCCGCAATGCCGCCCCGGGGAACATAAAAACCTATATGGCTCTATTCCAAATTTATATTTCACAGC
>JAIROB010000016.1 GCA_031257695.1 Treponema sp.
AATTTACCCCGTTCCTGTTTTTCAAGGAGGGACAGTATTTTTTGAGGATAGTTCATTGGCAATTAACAGCCTTCCATGGCTATGGATGTCTCCGTATGTATCGGGCAATCATAAACAGATAAATACTGATAAGTATTAAAGCAATGCTTACAATCAATTGGAAAAACATGGCAAGCTCCTCCTACTTCCCCACCGCAAAGTACAGTAGTCCTGTGGATTCTACATCGGAACGGTTATAAATATTCCTGAAATCAAAGAAGAGGGGGAGGGCGAGCAGTTTCTTTACCCTGTCAAGATCAAGGTTTCTGAACTGATTCCAGGGGGTGAGGATTGCCAGGGCGCTTGAGCCTTCCATGGCGTCGTATTCGCCGGATGCAAAAAAAACCTTTTCTCTTATGGACCCAAGGCGCAGGGACGCTTCTTTCATGGCCGCGGGGTCCCATACCCGGAGCAGGGCGCCCCGTTTAACCAGCTCTTCACAAATAATGATGGAAGGGGAATCCCGGGTGTCATCGGTGTTTTGCTTAAAGGCCAGGCCGAGGATGGCGATGGTCTTCCCCTCCAGGGAACCGGGGCCGCCGAAGCCATCCTCTATCTTTTGCGCCATTTTCATTTTTTGGCGTTCATTGGCGGCTATGGTGGTTTCCACCAGCGAAAGGGGAGCGCCGTGATCCCTGGCTATCTTTGCCAGGGCCTTGGTGTCCTTGGGAAAACAGGAGCCGCCATAGCCGGGGCCGGGGTGGAGAAACTTGGGGCCAATCCTGCCGTCCCGCCCCACCGCCTTTGCCACGTCCTGCACGTTGGCGCCCACCTTTTCGCAGAGGTTTGCCACTTCGTTGATGAAGGTTATTTTTAGCGCCAAAAAAGCGTTGGACGCGTATTTTATCATCTCCGCGGATTCCGGGTTTGTTTCTATATAGGGGGTCTCGTTCAGGTAGAGGGAGCGGTAAATATCCTTCATTGTTTTCCGCGCCGCATCGCTGTCGCTTCCGATAACGACCCGGTCCGGGTGGGTGAAGTCCTGAACAGCGGAGCCTTCGCGCAGGAATTCAGGATTGGAAACCACATCGAAGGGGATGTCAACGGAACGTTTGGCAAGCTCTTCCTTTATCCAGAGGGAAATCTTTCTCGCCGTTCCTATGGGCGCCGTGCTTTTATTCACCACCACCGCATAAGTTTCCATGGCCGCCCCGATTTCCCTGGACACCTGCTCCACCGCGGATAAATCCGCTCCGCCATCCTCCGAAGGCGGGGTTCCCACGGCAATAAATGTTACCTGGTTTTGTTTTATCGCCCCGGCCAGATCCGTGACAAAGCGCAGTCTTCCTGCTTTGACGTTCCTGTCCACCACCATGTCCAGTCCGGGCTCGTAAATGGGGATGATCCCCTGTTTGAGGGCTGCTATTTTTTCTGAATTGTTGTCCACGCAGGTGACGGTGTTCCCAAAATCCGCGAGGCACGCGCCGGAGACCAGACCCACATAGCCTGTGCCGATTACAGCGATACTGACCATGATTTACTCCAGATTCATTATATACGTTTCAAGTATGGCGACAAATTCCGCCATCTCGCCGGGCTTGATATCGCCGATATTGGCGATCCTAAAGGTGTTGGCGTCCGACAGTTTTCCCGGATAGATGGTAAAGCCGTAACTACGGGCAAGATCGTGGAGAACGGTAAAATTATAAGCCGGGGAGGGGGGCTCAACAATGGCGGTGATGAGTTTTGACTGATGCTCCTCGGCGACCAGCATGGCAAGGCCCAGCTTTTTAAGGCCCCGGGACAGCTCTTCCCAGCAGGCGGAGTAACGGGCGTAACGGCCCTCTATGGTTTCCAGCTTTGTTTCAATAATGGCCTGGCGCAGGGCGTAGAGCGTCTGGACCGGCGGGGTGAACCGGGTTTGCTTTGTTTTCTTGAAGCGCTGGTATTGGTCATAGAGGTTAAGATAGTAGTTACGCATGGGGTAATTCTGTATCGTTTCAAGCGCTTCCGTCCGGCAGAACACAAAGGCTGCTCCCGCTATGCCCTGAATATTTTTGTTGGAGGTCGAAGCCATAAAGTCTATATGGTCCCGGTCCATGTCTATGGGTATGGCGGCAAAGGCGCTCACCGCGTCTACAATGGTAGTAATACTGTGTTCATGGCAAAAGCGGCACAGTTCGGGAACCGGGTTAAGGAGCCCCGTGGTGGTTTCGTGGTACACCACGGCGAAGTGGGTAAAGGCCCCTTCCAGGAGCCTTGCCCGAACCGCTTCCGTGTCCAGGGGCAGAAAACCGCTGCTTTTAAAAACCTCAAAGTTGAGTTTGTACGCCCCGGCAATTTTGGCGAACCGCTCGCCGTAGGCGCCGTTGTCGATGATCAGCAGTTTGCCTTCGTCGGGGACGCAGGAGGAGATCATCGCTTCGTCCGCGGCGGTTCCGGAACCGCCGAAGATCACCGTTTCCACCCGATCCGCTTTTCCGGCCATGAGGGACAGTTCCCGGCAGATCCACTCCATCACATCGCCGAACTCTTCCTCCCGGGGGCAGATGTCCGCGCAGACCTGGGCGTATTTAACGCTGTCGCTGGTGGTGGCCGGACCGGGGGTGAGCAGCGCTTCCCGGCGCAGGGATCTAAGGCTCTCCGCTTCCCGTATCCGGGGATAGATGCTGTTCCTTGCCATGGCAAGGTGGTTTTCGTCGTCAACCTCCCTCCAAAGATAGTATTCAAGTTTGCGAATATAGATACTGTTGCTGTGTGAGGATTGGGAAACCGCGGCCATGGCGGTTTCGTATTCCATCCTGGGATCGTCCCCCGGATGGGCGTTCAAATAGTCCGTCATTTTGTCCAGGGTGTCTTTGGTCAGGCGCGTTATTCCCACCAGCTCGCCGGCAAGCTCCTGTATATCGGCCCGGTTCTTGGAGTGTTTCTTCAGGCCCCCGGTCCGGTCCGCCTCAAGGTAAACCTCGTCGCCGGAGTTGGTGGGGCCCGACGCCAGGAGAACATTGCTGTGGGTCTCGTTTATCAGCGCCGAAAGCCCCGCGGCGTCGTAGATGAGATCCGACTCCAAGAGGAGAAAGTCCCCCCGTACGCCGGGGGCGCAGCAGGCGAGGGTGCCCATGCTGCCGGTTTCGGCGTAGCGTTCGTTCATAAAAAGGGCGACGCACCGGTACTGTTCCGCCAGCCGCTGGTACCATTCAGCGCAGTGGCCCACGCCGATGATCACCTCCTCAATGCCCGCGGCAAAGAGTTTCCGTACTGACCATTCCACCATGGGAGCGCCGCCTATTTCGATAAAGCCCTTGGGCATGAGCCTGGTTTTATCGTTAAGCCGTGTTCCCATGCCGCCTGCCATGATCACCGCCTGTCGAATCACTGTTCGCCCTTTATATGCCGCATCAAAGCGCTCTTGATTTCTTCCGGGCCGGTTCCAGGGCGGCCCAGATCGTTCCGGGCGCCCCGGCGGACCAGGACTTCCAGCAGGACAGGTCCGGCCCGCGCGGGGGGCTGTTCGGCCAGGGCGGCGCGTAGTTCCGCCGCGTTTGTTGCGGTTTTTGCGTCCCCGTACCCGCAGGCTTTGGCGATTGCGGGGATATTTATCTTTAAGCCCAGGGTCGGCTGGCCCCCCACCGAATCGTGGGCGCCATTGTTAAGGATTATGTGGCGGAAATTGACCGGCGCCGCGCAGCCTATGGCCGCCAGCGCTCCCAAGTGCATGAGCAGGGCTCCGTCGCCATCCAGAACCGTTACGCTCAGATCCGGCCTTTGCAGCGCCGCGCCCAGGGCGATCTGGGAGGCGTGTCCCATGGAGCCCAGGGTGAGAAAGTCTTTCTCATGGCTCTGGCCCAGCCGCTCCCGGATTTCGTACAGTTCCCGGGAAGCCATGCCGGTGGTGGAAAAATAGATTCCCTGCGGCAGTGGCGATGAGCCGAGCACTATTTCTATCGCCTCTTCGCGGGTCAATGCTCCCGAATCCGGCTCTTTTTTTTGCGCGGCATAGGGGGCGAAAAGGCCCGGGCGGATCACCAGGGCATGGGGGCTCTTTTTTTCCGCCACCGAGCACAGGCACGCGTCCAGTTGGGAGCGGCACTCATCTTCATGTTCGGCGATTACCGTATAGGGAATGTCCATGGCTTCCAGCAAGGGGAGGGTGGTCTTGCCCTGTTTTATGTGCTGGGGCTCGTCATGCGTTCCCGGATACCCGCGCCAGCCTATCGTCAGGAGCATGGGGATACGGAACATCTCCGCGTCCGCCAGGGAGAGCAGGGGGTTTGCGGCGTTGCCTATTCCGGAATTCTGCATATACACCAGGGGAAGCTCCCCCGTGGCAAGATAGAAGCCGGAGGCAAGGGCGACAGCGGCGCCTTCGTTCACTGCAATGCTATGACGGGCAGTATCGCTGTGATCCGTAATATAGGCGCAAAAACTTTTCAGGATGGAATCGGGCACGCCGGTAAAAAAACGCACCCCGCCCTGGATCAGCAGATCGTAGAACAGCTTTGCTTCTATCATCATTTTGTTCCGGGAATGAGTTCCAGAATGTCCTTTATGGGCATACAAAGGGAATCCGCCTCCAGAGACCGTTCGTTTTCCAAAATGAGCCTGGCGGTATGCTCCATGGCGGGATAGGAGGAACGGAGCAAATGGTTGGCGTAGATGACTATCCTGGCGCCCCAGGATGCCAGCTCGGTTTCGGTAAACTGATTGTAGGTGGTGGGGACCAATACTATGGGCGTCTGGGCGTATTCGGCATGGAATTGTCCGCAGAATTCCCTGATGTCTTCGCCGCTTTTTTCCCTGCTGTGGATCATAACGCCGTCCGCTCCTGCTTTTACATAGGCGGCGGCGCGTAGCAACGCGTCGGAAACGCTCTGCCCCGCTATAAGGCTTTCCAAACGGGCGATGATCATAAAATCCCGGGTAACCTGGGCCCGCTTGCCCGCGCTGATCTTGTCGCAAAATTCGGGGATAGACGCAAGCTCCTGTTTTACCTCAGCGCCGAAGAGGGAATTTTTTTTAAGCCCCGACTTGTCTTCGATTATCACCGCGGAAATGCCGTTCCGTTCCAGGGTCCGCAGGGCAAACACAAAGTGTTCCGGTTTCCCGCCGGTATCGCCGTCAAAAATGATCGGTTTGGTGGTACATTCCAGGATATTGGTCAGATCCTGCATCCGGGTTGTGAGGTCCACCGCTTCGATGTCGGGCTTGCCCTTGTTGACAGAATCGGTGAGGCTGGAGGACCACATTCCGTCAAAGCTGCGGGTTCCGCCGCCTTTGTCAATTTCAAGATGCTCGATAATCAACCCCGAAAGCCCGGAGTGGGCCTCCATGATCCGCACTGGTTTTTTTACCTCCATAAGCCGCCGGAGCGCCTTGAGCCTAATATCCGGGGTAGTGCCTATGGAGCGCCGCGCCTCGTTAAGCACAGTAGAATTAATGCCCTTGGTATAGGGGATCTCCAGAACCGTTCCCCCCTGTTCGGCCATGACCGCGTATACCTCTTCCCGAATTCCACTCAGGGGGCCGGTCTTCCAGTCGTCTCCGTGGATGATAAAATCGGGTTTGTACTTTTTCAGATTCGGCACATAGCTCCAGTCCTCCTGCGGGACAACCCTGGCCACGCCCTTGATGTTTTCCGCCACCGCCCTGCGCTGATCGTAGGAGAGGAAGGGGAGCCGTTTGTGGGAGGCGATGGCGGAATCGGTGAGGAGCCCCAGGAGCACTTCGCCGTGTTTCGCCGCTTCCTGAATGATATTGATGATTCCCGGATGAATGATATCGCCGGTCATGCCAAGGTAGACGGTTTTCATGCCTGTTTATGCTCCTTTAGACATGAAAATACCGCCAGGCGAAACTCCACGGGAAAAAGTTCGGGGGCGTTGCGGGGGGCGTCCCCCGCAGAGGAGGTAGGCCGGGACCTTGGCCCGGCCGCAGGGGGAGGCTTCCCCCTCTTAAAATGCGCCAATGATATTTCCATAGCTGAAGCAGTATAACTCCCGGGAAAATAGTATTTATACGCAATGTACGGCTCAATAGAAATGGTGAAGGCCGATATAGAGTTCCTGGTAATGTCCGCCGGGCGCTTTTCCGCTCCGGCTCCATTCCTGCAAATCCCAGCCCAGGCTTGCCCGCAGATTGAGATTCCTCCAGGGCCGGGAAAAGGCGATCACTTCAAAACCGGCGGCGACAAGGGGCTCGCCAAACGCATAGGTTCCGGCGGTTCTGTATTCGGGATTGGTTCGACCGTTGATCAGGGCAATGTCCACAAAGGGAGAAAAATGAACCTCCACGTCAAAGGGGCGGAAATACCGGCGGTTAAACCACCGGGATGGAGTAAAACTGAGAATCCGCAGGGGCAGTTCCAGGTTGAAGCTGAGCACATTGTCCGCAATAAAGTCCTTGTCCCGTATGCCCCGCAGATCCGCTCCGACGCTGTAATTGTCGGAACTGAAATACTTCCTGTACTTCAGACGGCCGGAGGCGCCGAAAAAACTTGTCAAGTCGATATGCCCTTCCACGGCGAGGCCGGCGTTGCAATCCCAGTTCATGGTGTAGTTATTAAAGGTGTTGACGTTGCTTATGGAGGCAGCCAGGCCGCTGCGGAAATTTCCAAGCCAGTTTATCTGCCCAAAACCAAAACTGTGCTCAAATTTAGTGGCGGGGCCCCGGCGGTACTCTCCTATATGACCGCCGGGACGGTAATTAAAATCCTCCGTAAGCCGCGGAACATAGGTTAAGGTTCCGAAATCGCCCACCTCGATTCCCAGGGGAATCTCCCATTGGGCGTAGAGTTCGCTGGACATATACCACTTGTTTTCATAAAATTCAACGCCGGTTTCGATCTTTTCTTCGTCGCTGTTTTTTTCGTTGAGGAAAAAGGACTGATCGAATCCCACCGTGACAGTGGTTTGCTTCCAGGGAAGATTCAGGGTCAGGCCGGTGACGTTTTTGTAGTAATTGGGATCGAATTCGTTGTAGGTGAAGGCGTTGTCGAAATTAAAATTCCAGATGTACCCCAAAAATCGAAAGGGTATATCCGCGTCAAGATCCGCAAAGACGGAGTACTGATATTCGTCAATCTCATAGCCCAGATCAAGTTCCAGGGGGCTCATGGTTCCCAGGAAATTCCAATCCCGGGCTTTCAGGGTAATCGAGAGGCCGGTGTTTGAATCGTACTTAGGTTCGGGAAAGGCAAAGATGTTCCACGCGTCTTTTACATGGACCAGAAAATCCACCGGAACAGCGCTGCCGTCTTCCGCTTCCCCCACAGCATAGTCGATCCGGCAGCCCTCTTCTTCCAAAACCCGCTGGTTGTGCAGTATCTGTGTTTTGCGGCGAACCAGGGTTTCCAGCGCGGCCCTGCCGTTGATACGCTGGCCTTCCTTCATTTCCAGAAGATCCAACAGGGCAAACACCCGGGTCAGCCCGTCAATGTTAAAATTTATGGAACGGATATAATAGATGACATCCTCCGGGTTTTCCGTTTCCGGCGGCGGCTCCGGCGCAAACTCCCGGGACGCTTCCCCGGAATGTTCCGGCGCTGTTCTCTGCGATGTCTCCTGGCTAAAAGTAGAAACAGTATTGGCAAGCGTTGTAAGGGCAATGAAAAGCAAAGGATGTAATAACGCTTTTTTCGTCAAGTGGAGTCTCCGTTAATTAGTTTTTCAAGCAGTCCCGGCGGCATGGACGCCGCGGACACCAGTTCCGCTCCGGCTGCGTTGGGAACCACAAAGGCAGGAACGCCGGCCTTTTTCTTTTTATCCCCCGAAAGGGCGCGCATGAAAAGCGCCGCGTCCTTCATGAGCGGGTGGGGGGCTGCGGTTTCATAGCCGCAGCCGGCGACGGTTTCCTTTATTTTCCGGGCCCGTTTTTCCGGCGTTATCCCCAGGGCAAGGCCGAGTTCACAGGCGCGGACCAGGCCCCAGGCTACCGCTTCGCCGTGGGACAGGACCCCCAGGCCGGCGGCCGCTTCCAGGGCATGACCGAAGGTGTGGCCCAGGTTGAGCAGCGCCCGCCCGCCGGAGCTTTCCCGGGGGTCGGCCTCCACGATACGCCCTTTTATCAGGACGGACCGTCCGATAATTTCCTCAAGAACAGGGTAAGCGTTATCGGCAAAGCTCCGACTGCCGGCAAAAACGCCCCGTATGAATGGCATGAGGGCCTTTGCCTGGTCCAGGGCCTCCGGGGAGCCGTCAAGAACCGCGGTTTTCAGCAGTTCCCCCATGCCGGACTTCCATTGCTCCGGGGGCAAGGTTTTGAGCGCCTCCAGGGGCAGGTACACCCAGGGAGCGGGATAAAAAGTTCCCGCCAGATTTTTTATGCCCAAAAGGTCAAACCCCGTTTTTCCCCCCACAGCGGCGTCGATCATGCCCAGGAGGGTGGTGGAAACGAGGCAGAGTTGGGCGCCTCGCATATAGATTGAAGCGGCGAACGCGGCCAGGTCGGTGACAACCCCGCCGCCTATGCCGATAAAGAGGCCGTCCCGTCCAAGGCCGGACTGACAGGCCGCGGCAAGGATGCGCTCAACCGAGTCCCAGCTTTTCGCGGCTTCGCCGGGCTTAAGCACGCAAAGGGGATGGCGGAGGGACCCCAGGATCTTTTGCGCCAGGTATTCCCCGTGGGTGTCGCATACCAGGAGGGCTTTGGGGGCGCGGGTTTCCTCCAGCAACGCGTCCAGGGAAGGGACCTCCTCCCGGATAAAGGTCCGGGAAGGGATTTGTCCAAAGACAAAGCGGTAATCCTTCATCTCTACACCGTGGCGGAAATCAATTCCGGGGTTTTTTCAAGCACCATTCGGGAAAGATAGAGGACGTTGCCGGGCGCTTGCCCCCTGCCGGTGGGAATAGTTTCGGCGTACACCCTCAGAGTCGTGTCGTCTGTGAGAGGGGGGACGCTGACTTCCTCCGGAGCCTGAAGGAATTTCAGCCCCTGGCGGTGGCATGAATGTTCCACGATAAAATCGAGATCGCTCGGCCCCACCAGAATCGCCGAAACCATGCCCCTCCGCTTGGCATCGCTCATCGCCTGATCGATTCTTTCCTTGTAAAAGAACACGTTTTTTATGGTCCGCTTGAAATAGGCGTAGCTGCGGCGGATTATTTCATTCATTCCGTCCAGGGTCACGGCGTATTGGATATTCCGGCTGTTGAGTTTTTTTATGACGATCCAGCCCTTGCGGGCCAGCCGCTTGATGATAACATTGGTCATGCCCAGGGAGGTTCCCGCCGCCTGGGCGAGATCCCGCTGGCTAAGGGGCGACCGGCTTTCCGAAGAATCGTACACTTTTTCGAGGATAAGGTATTCTGTGTCCGAAGGGTAATTGTTCATGGATCTTGAAATCACGTAGGCTCGGCGATACTTCATGGGGGGGAAGTCTCCCCCCTCACTCCCACCCTGCACTCCGGTCGAAATGCCAGAGCAAGCTCTGTCATTTCTCCCTCCGGTTGGTTGTCCGCTACCCCCCTCAACGGGGGGCTCCGCCCCCCGTAACGCCCCCCTGCCTCAAACCGCTTTATCATTTGGGCTAAAGCCCCACAGATTCCTCGGGCGTTTCCGAACAAAATTCCGGAAAAATCCCAGAACAGAGGAGCAGCGCATCCCGGCAGAGCATAGACGGCCCGGAACACGTTCTATGATGCGGTATGTTGTTCAAATCTTGAACAAATATAGTACGGAAGGGGAGGAATTTCAATAGGTCTCCCCCTATGGGCCCGGTTGGGTCTTCGGGGCTGCGCTGAAATTGTGTTAGGGGTGAAATTATCACTGATTAACAACACCCTCCGCCGTCAAAACGCTTGACACACCCGGCCCGGTCAACTATAGTACATTAGGCACAATAAGCCGGGGTCTTTGGGGGTGTAGCTCAGTTGGCTAGAGCGCTTGAATGGCATTCAAGAGGTCAGGGGTTCAATTCCCCTCACCTCCAACCCTACTTTATCGTAGTTTTTTTGCAACTAAAGTATTAAAACCCCGTGGAATTGAACCCCTGACCTGCCCCGTTGCGGTCCTAGCAGGGCGTAGGACCGCAGCGGGGTCTTTGGCCGAAGACACGAAGGTTCAATTCCCCTTGCGGTCCTAGCAGGGCGTAGGACCGCAACGGGGTCTTTGGCCGAAGACACGAAGGTTCAGCCGCCTCCCGTTTTTAGTCTATATGCGTCCCCGCTAACCTCATTCGGGCCCATAGGGGGATCCGCAGGTCTTTTCGGTTTTGGGATTTTGAATTCGGTATTGCTGCCAGCCGCTTGCATAGCCTTGTGTCTGCTCCCCCATTCAGGGTATACTCTCCCACTGGAGGAAAAATCAATGAAGAAACTTGTTTGTTTATTGGCGCTGTCCCTGATTGCCGCGGGGGCGGTTTTTGCGGGGGGCGGTCAGGCCCGCGGCTCCGGCAGGACCTTTACCGTGGCGCTGAGCGAGGATATCCGGGCGGTGGATCCCGGCTTGGCCTGGAACTACGTGACCAACCAGGTTACGAACCAGATCACCGAGGGCCTGCTCACCCTGAACAGCAATAACGAGATCGTGCCGGAACTGGCAAAGAGCTGGAGCCAGAGCGACGACATCACCTATGTTTACGAGGTGCGGGACGATATTGTCTTCTCCGACGGGTCCAAAATGACCATGGACGACGTGATCTTTTCCCTGGAACGGTACCGGAACCCCGAGGGCGGGACCTATTTTTCCGATTTCTACGCCGATGTGGAAAGCATCAGCGCCACCGGGCCCTGGCAGCTTACCA
>JAIROB010000037.1 GCA_031257695.1 Treponema sp.
GCTAAATAGTTCTTACAAAGTAGTAATACTGTGCGTAGGGGGGGGGGGGGGGGGGTAAATAGTTATGGCGCAAGGAATTACAGGGCGCTTCGTCCCCGGAAAGAGCGGAGGCGCCGGAAAAACAGGGAGAACAAACGGACAGAAAAGGAATAGTGTCTCTCACAGCTTTGCCTCGAAGCCTTTAAGATTGAAGGACCCTAGCCCGCGGGGGCGCGTCCTGAGCATACTGCCAAGTCTCCTGGCTGAGGGGTTGGGCGGCGGCCTGCCGCGTTGTTCCGTTTCCGCCGCCTTCCCGGCCAACCTTAGTCGCAGGCCAGTGGCCGCGCCCCGCTGGGCGCCCGGCGGAATTGTCCCCCATTACAGTTACGGGATAGCCGGGGATTTTCACCCCGTTCCTTTAAACAGATGCACGATCATTGTACAGGCGCCCCGGGGGAAAGTCAAGGGCTATTTGCCGTCCCTCAGGATAAAGGCATAGAAAAATCAGCCGGTTCGGGGAAGCAGGCGGCTTGTTGCCATTGGTTAGTTTTTCCGGTATAGTATTTGCATGGCCCTTATGATCCCCGGGGAATTGACCATTCCGGACCGCCGCCTCAAGCGGGTATTCATCGACGACAAACCGGTCGTATGAACCGCCATGGACAGCACCCGGGGGGCGCCGAACTGCCGTTCCTGTAATCACTTTAAAGTTACCTGGGAGCCTGCCTTTCCCCGGTCCTGCCTGGTGTTCGGCATTAAATCCCGGAACTACCCCTCCATAGAAGTCTACCGCGCCACCGGGCGCCACTGCCCCAGTTTCCGGCCGCGGGAAGGATCAAAATGATCCCGCCGGCCTGTTTGGGGATACTTGACTTTTTTCGTTTCGTTTAGTAGCATGATGGAACCTGGGGGCGTAGTGAAGCTGGTTTATCACGCTGGCCTGTCAAGCCGGAGATCGCGGGTTCAAGCCCCGTCGCTCCCGTTGGACCGCTGAGGTCCGCAATCCCGTACTCCCCTTGAAACGGGGTTGCGGGCCTCTTTTTTGCCGGGAAGCCGCCGCCCTTTTAAGCGGCGCAAACTCTCCGGCGAAGGGGCGGATCGGGCCGGGCGGATTTGAACCGCCGATCTCTTACTCCCGAAGCAAGCGGATTAGCCACTATCCTACGGCCCGATAATCTCCCAATCCTACAGAATCGCCCTGCCGCCGTCAATCCCCCCGCAACGGCCCCCCGTAATTCGGAATTGCCGGATATGGCCCTGTTCCGCCGGGCGATGGTGTGATAGAATTGTATCAGGGAGATTCTATGAAGGCACGAATAAAATTTGCGGCTGTCGCGGGCATGGCAAGCCTGCTGGCGGGGGGCTTGTTCTTTTCCTGCGAGGGCGTATCAAGCTCCGGGGATACAGACGGGCAGGTTGTTGCGTCATGGACAGCGACGGGGGACGCCACATTCGGGAACAGTTTCATATACGCCTTAGCCTGCGACGGGAACACCTTTGTCGCGGGGGGCGGCGGCGGCAAGATAGCCCATTCCACGGACGGCATAACCTGGACGATGGCGGAGGATCCGAAATTCGGGACAAGCCCTGTAAACGCCATAAGCTACGGCAACGGAAGGTTTGTCGCAGGCGGCGAGAACGGCAAGATAGCCCATTCCGCGGAGGGCGAAACCTGGGCCGCGGCGGGCAATTCCAAGTTCGGAGCGAGCTCCATATATGCCATAAGCTACGGCAACGACAGGTTTGTCGCGGGCGGCGGGGGCGGCAAAACCGCCTATTCCATTGACGGCGGCGAAACCTGGACGGCGCTGGACAATTCCGCCTTCGAGACGAGCTACGTGCTTGCCATAGCCTACGACGGGAGCCAGTTTGCCGCAGGCGGCGGGGACGGCAAACTGGCCTTTTGGAAAAACTGAAAAATATGTACCATCCCTGCAAACTCTGCTATACTGGACTTATGCGTAAAATCATACCCGCCTTTTTGGCGTTGACGGCTTTGTTGCTGCTTGTTCCCGGCTGTTCAAAAAAAGATTCCGCCGCGGCTTCCCCCGCAGACACAGGACCCGCGGAGGACGGCAGGATTAGGCTCTACTTTATACCGAAAAACCTGGGGAACCCCTACTTTGACGCCCTCAGTTCCGGGTTTTACAATGCCATCGCCCAGTTGGGGGAGGAAAATTTTGACTATGTCTACGACGGCCCGGAGACTGCCGAAGCGGACAGCCAGATTCCCTTTGTGGAGCGGGCGATTCGGCAGCGCGCCGACGCTATATTTATTTCCTCAAACTCCAACGATGCCTTGAACGACGTGTTCGACCGGGCCCGGGCCGCGGGCATACGGGTGTACAGCATGAACCAGGACATTCCCGGCAGCGAGTCCCACCGGGACGCGGCGATCATGCCGGTGAACTTTGACACCATCGGCGCCGCGCTGATCGAGCTTATGGGAGCGCAGTTGGGCTACCAGGGGCAGTTCGCCATCCTCTCCGCCACGGTGGACGCGCCGGACCAGAATACCTGGGTGGCGCTTATGAAGGCGGAATTGGAGGGCAACCCCAAGTACAGCCGCATGGAACTGGTGGAACTGGTCTACGGCGACGACCAGGCGGAAAAATCCGCGGTAGAAACCCGCGGGCTCCTGGAACGGTGGCCCGATCTGAGGGGCATAATAGCCCCCACCGCCGCGGGGATTCCCTCCGTGGCCCGGGTGGTGCGGGAACAGGGGCTTTCGGGGAAGGTAAAAGTTACCGGCCTGGGACTTCCCTCGGAGATGGCGGAGTTTGTGCTGGACGGAACCTGCGAGGGTTTCCATCTCTGGAACCCGCCCTACGAGGGCTATATCGGGGTGTTCCTCGTATGGGCGGAAAAGAAGGAGGGCTTTGTCCCCGCGCCGGGCGCTGTTTTTTCCGCGGGCATGCTGGGGGAGCATACCATTCTGCCTAACGGCCAGATTCTAACCCTGGAAACGCCCATGCTCTACGACCGGTCCAACATCCTGGAATATTCCATCCTGTTTTAGCCCGGCGCGTTACAAATACTGCCGCAGTTTGTCCATTACCTCCGCAAGGTCGATGGGCTTTCCCACATGATCGTTCATGCCGCTCTCAAGACACTTTTCAATATCTTCCCGAAACACATTGGCGGTCATGGCGATAATGGGGATGGGCCGCGCCTTGCGCTCCGCTTCCAGCGCGCGAATCCTCCGGGTAGCATCGTAGCCGTCCATTTCCGGCATCTGCACATCCATAAAGATCATGTTGTACCGGTCCGGGGCATCCTTGTACATCCTGAAAACTTCCAGGCCGTTGGAGGCGCAGTCGATCTGTAGTTCCGTGGGTTCAAGCAGGGCAAGCACAATCTCCTGGTTTATCTCCACATCCTCCGCCAGCAGGATGCGCCGCCCGGCAAAACGCCCCGTAAGGTCTTCATCGGGGATAGCGCTCTGATCGAGGATATTCTCCACCCCCAGCGCCTCGTTGACACAGTCCACAAAGGATGAGGGGAAAAACGGTTTGGCCAGAAAACGGTCCACCCCCGCGCCCCTGGCATCATCCTCAATGACGCTCCACTCGGTGGCGGAAATCATGATGATGACCGATTTGCCGGCCCTGTCCGGGGAGTCCTCCGCTTCCCGTATCCACCGGGAAAGCTCAATGCCGTTCATCCCGGGCATTTTCCAGTCGATAAAGTACAGGGAATAGGGGCCGCGCTTTTCTATGAGCCGCCGCGCTTCCTCGCCGCTGCCGGCGGTGTCGTAGCTCAAGCCGAAACGCTTCGCCAGATCCCCAAAGTACTCCCGCACCTCCGGATCGTCATCCACCATAAGGATGTTGAGGGATCTATGGCTGTAGGCCACGGCCTTTTTTTCCGTTTCCGGCGCCTTCTCAAGCTCCACGGTAAAGCCAAAGGTAGACCCCTTGCCCGGCTCCGACTCCACCCATATACGCCCGCCCATCATTTCCACTATGCTCTTGGAAATCGCCAGCCCCAGGCCGGTGCCGCCGAATTTGCGGGCGGTGCTGCTTTCCGCCTGTTCAAAGGACAGGAAAAGCCGGGACTGCTGTTCCCGGGTAATCCCTATGCCCGTGTCGATCACCTCAATCCTGATAACGCACCGGTTCCCCTCAATTTTTTCCAAATGGGTATTCAAGTTGATGGAGCCCTGTTCCGGGGTAAACTTTACCGCGTTGCCCAGGAGGTTGGTAATCACCTGGGCCAGCCGCTGATCGTCCCCGATCAGCATGGGAGGAATGTCTTTGTCCAGCCGGACCAGAAAATTAAGATGCTTCTGATCCATCCGAAAGTTAATAACGTTGACCATCCTCTGGAGCATTTTTTCAAAATTAAAGGTCGCGAGGGAAAGCTCAAACTTGTTCGCTTCAATCTTCGACATATCCAGAATATCGTTGATCACCCCCAGGAGATGGGTGGAGGCGTCGTCGATTTTATTGAGGCAGTAATCCTTTCGTTCAGGATCGGAAGAATTTTTTGCGATGGAGGTCATGCCGATGATGGCGTTCATGGGGGTACGCATCTCGTGGCTCATGTTGGAAAGAAAATCGCTCTTTGCCCGGCTGGCCCTTTCCGCCGTTTGTTTGAGCTCCTCCAGGCGCAGGTTCTGATCCTGTATGAGATAGAAGGGCTTGGCTATAAGTTTCCCCGCGATAAGCGCCGCCAGGATGCCCAGGCCCATAAACACGGCCGCTGAAAGGAGGAGCACCCCTCCGGTTCGGGACGCCGGGCTTTCGTCAATGGGCGCGGCCACGGTGAGCAGCCAGCCGTCGGACCCGCCCACCGGCACGTAGGCGCCCACACGGCTCTGGCCTTTGTAGCGGTACACTCCCGTCCCGGCTTTTCCGCTGTCCATGCGGCGGAAGTACTCCGCGGGACCCCCGGTTTTTGGATCCGGATCGGCCACATCGCTGAGGGGCCGGCGCTCAAAAACCAGGGAGGGGTGGTTGTTGGCAATGACGATCCCTTCGCCGTCAAGGAGCATGATGTTGCCGGAGGACCAAATCGTGAATTCCGACAGAATATCGCTAAAAGTCATGCCCTGCAGGGTGGCGACGAGGATGCGGGACCCCATGGGCACACAGATACGGACAATAAGCCCCCCGCCCGCAAGCTGCTCCGTGGTGGTGATGACCCGCTCCCCCACAAAGGCCCGCCGGACATAGGGGCTCCTGACAAAATCCGCCCTGGGCGCAACCCTGCCGTAGGAAGCCACCACGCCCCGGGAATTGAAAATCGTCAGGGCCATATAGCTGTGCTGTTTGGCCTGTTCCTCCAGAACCGCCGGAAGATCCCTCTCCCCCCGGCCGGAAACCACGCTGTCCAGCGCCGCGGAGAGGATCGCCGCGGCTGCCACATCCGCTTCAGTTTTCAGGAGCCGCAAATTGGTGGAAACCAGCTTTGAGGCAATCTGGCTCACCGCCATCATATCGTTTTCTATGGTTTCCACCATGTGAATCCGGCTGAAATAGATACTGATAGCCATGCTGGAAGCGGTAATCAACGCCACGATGCCGGAAATAATAAGGACTACTCTTACTCGGATCGACATGACTCATCCTCTCGGGGAAACGTTGACTTTAATCGGCTAAATTATGATTAGTATATCGGCAAGTTTCCGGCTCCGCAAGCGAATTGCCCCCTATGGGCCCGGTTGGGTGTGCGGGGCTGCGCTGAAATTATGTGTAAGGGTATCCGGGAAAGCGCCTGCCGCCCGCTCGTTCGCTGCGCTCAAAGGCGGGCGGCCGGCGCTTTCCCGGATACCCCCAGACAACTTTGCGTGAGCGCAGCCCCGTGCCTACTGAAGGCGGGCCCATAGGGGCTTGGGTCGTGGGACTTTTGTGTGGGCGCTACCTATGGGCCTGGTGAGGTTTCCGGGGCTGCCCCCCCCAGGGACCCGGTTGGGTTAGCGGGGACGCACTAAGACTTTGTCCGGGGGGCCTGTCGGCTGGAAAAAGCACGGGGCCCTCCGGCGGCCCCTCCCATGCTTTTTCCACGGAAGCCGCTTGCGCGGCATAGTAGAGACCCCCATTATAGAGTTTGTGTGCGTCCCCGGAAACCGCTTGCGCGGTAATCAGAAAGTTTAGGGGTCCATGGGGGGCTTGCGTGATAGAGCCTTCGCTTTTGTCTGTCAGGTCTTTCAATAGCCGTATGGTATTTGACTGTTTTTTTAATTCGGAATTACTGACGGGAAGGGCCGGGGCTCCCTTCCTCTAACAGCAAGTCAGGGAGGGGAAGTCTCCCGTTAATTGCTATTCGGGGTTGAGGAAATCATTCGTTCAAGCTCCTCTACGGTGTACCCCTGTTTCAATAATGCTATGGCCTCGTTCCAGGCGTCTTTTTTCCCGCGGGCTTCCCCACGAGCTTCCCCACGAGCTTCCCATTTGGCGGCCAGGCCCGTTTCTTTCACCCATTTGTCAAAGGGCAGTCTGTCTTTTGCCATGGCTAGTACCTCCTGTATGGTATTCATGTTCGCATTGCTCAGGGCGTATAAATAGGCCCCAAGCTCCGTTCCCTTATCCTTCTTCCGGCTCTCTTCTAATATACTCCCCGCTATTGCCGGGTTCAAGTCTTTCGCCAAGCCCTTCAGCCACAGGTTTTCCTCCAAGGGCAGCTTCCGGTTCTCTATCGCCTGGATAGCCAGGGGATACCCGGCGATGCGGTAGATCCCCGGAGCGGTTTCGGTTATAGCGCCGTGCTGCTGCTCCTCTATATAGTTAAACAGTTTCCGGGGATGCCGGGTCCCGATGACGCTGAGGGTCAGGTCCTC
>JAIROB010000112.1 GCA_031257695.1 Treponema sp.
ACCTTTCCCTGGTGGAGAATCTGGCCGCGGAAGGCCCCGGCGCGGCGTTGCCCCGGAACGACGGCGATCTCCTGGGCTTTGACGACGCGGCGGCGCTGGTCAAGGCCGGCGATCTGCCCCGCTGCAAAAAGTGTGACAGGGTCCTGAAGCCGGCAATCACCTTTTTTGGGGAGGCCCTCCCGGTTATCGCCCTTGAAGCCGCGGAGCGCGACGCGTCCCGGGCGGATCTCATGCTGGTCCTGGGCACTACCCTGACGGTGCATCCCGCCGCGGCCCTTCCCCGGATAACCCTCCGCAACGGCGGGGATCTGGTTATCGTCAACAACATGGAAACCCCCCTGGACCGCAATACGGCCATGCGTTTTGAGGACCTGGGAGAGGTTTTTGAGGAGCTCGCAGTTTTACTGCAATGAGGGGCCGGCAGCCAGACGTTCGGCAGCGAGGGGCCAAAGCAAAAATCTACCCGCTTGCCCTTTCCAGTTTTTGAAGTATCAGGCTGATTTTTTCATCAATATTCATCATGCCGGGAACGGGAGTTGAACCCGTACCCCCTTGCGGAGAGGAGATTTTAAGTCTCCGGTGTCTACCATTCCACCATCCCGGCCGTATTCTGCATCGGCCCTTGCATAGTAGCAGGGGTATCCGGTATGGTCAAGGTTATGGCTGAATCCGAATCCCCCCGCATTATTGACACCCACGCCCATCTGTCTATACTGGATGAGTTTAACGCCCGTTTCAGCGCCCGGAAGGAAGGCGTCCCGGCGTTTATGGGCGCGGAGGCCCTGACACAGGGACTGTTCGACGCGGGTTTTGGGGGGATCATAGACATAGGCACTCAGACGGAGGACCTGCCCGGGCGAATCGCCGCGTTTTCCCGGTTTGAACGGGTCCGGTTCAGCGCGGGGCTCTGGCCGGATCCGGAAAACATCGCCCGGCGGCGGGAGCTGGTTCCCCGGCTGGAACGGGACATCGCCGCGGCGGCGCCGGGCCTGGTGGTTGCGGTGGGGGAATGCGGGCTGGACCATCACCAGGATCTGCCGGCGGGGGCGGATCTGGACAAGGCCGGGGAGCGGGAACTGCTGGAAATGCTGCTGGACCTGGCGGAAAGGCGGGATCTCCCTGTCATCATCCATTCCAGGGACGCGGCGGAGGAAACCGCGGCTGTGCTGGCGAGGTTTCCGGGAGTCCGGGGGGTGATTCACTGTTTTTCTTACGGCCCGGCGGAGGCGCGGGCCTTTCTGGATCTGGGGTATCACATTTCCTTTGCGGGGAACCTGACCTACAAAAATGCCCGGAATCTGCGGGAAACCCTGTGCTATGTGCCCCTGGACAGGCTGCTTTTGGAGACCGACGCCCCTTTTCTGGCGCCGGTCCCCCACCGGGGCAAGCCCTCCGACCCCGGGATGGTGGCGGAGAACTATGCCCTGGCGGCTGAATTACGCAGTCTCAGCCTTCACGCTTTGGCCGCCGGAATTAGCGAGAATGTGCGACGCCTATTCGGCTTTCGTATTGGGCTTTGATCAGATGCCGGTAATAAGCCCGGTAAAACACGATGGTTGCCCGGCGCCGCATACGGCGAAAGAAGATCGCCACATCTACCGCCTGGGGGATTTTCCCCCAAAATTTGTCCGGCGGAGGCAGAATGCTGCCCGCCGGCTGTCCATTGTCGCCAAGGTGAAAAACCACCTCCAACCCGTTCATCCAGTTCTTGCACCGCATTTCTTCAACCGTAACGATCCAAGCTCCTTTGACCATTTTTTTACCTCCATATTTTGTACTACCCCTAGTATTTGCCAGGAATTCGGAACGGTATTGGAGTTTTTTTAGAAACAGAGTAGTATTTTTTAACTGTAACAACAGAAATTAACGGGCAATTGGCAATGATCGGGGATCAGAGGGCAAACAACAGAGCCCGCCGCCTCTTACTTGAGCGAATCCCCTGTCCCGCCTATACTGCTGGCGGAGGAACGAGTATGGACGTAAACTGTTTGCTATTCGACGACTTTGAGCTTCTTGACCTTTTCGGGCCCGTGGAGGTATTGGGAAACGTTAAAGAATACGACGTAAAATACTTTTCGATGAACGGCGGAACCGTCAACGGCAGGCTCAACGCCAAAATAACAACGGAAAACATCGCCGCCCTGAAACCGGAGGGCATCCTGGTCCTTCCCGGAGGCAGGGGAACCAGAACCCTGGTCGACGACGCCGCTTTTATCGGAAAATTACGGTCCCTCGCGGAAGAATCACAGTGGTGCCTCACCATATGCACGGGATCGGCGCTGTTGGCGAAGACGGGGCTGCTGGACAACCGCGGCGCCACGTCAAACAAAATGGCCTTCCGGTGGGCAAAGGACGCGGGGGAAAAGGTAAACTGGATATACCGGGCCCGGTGGGTTGTAGACGGGAAATACTACACCTCTTCCGGGGTATCAGCGGGGATAGACATGGCCCTCGGGTTCGTGCACGACCGCTTTTCGGCTGAGGAGGCGCGGAAAATAGCTTCCCGCATAGAGTACGACTGGCGCAACGACAAGGACAACGACCCCTTCGCCGTCGCCTGAAACCGCCCGGCTATCCCCTTTAACTTTTCCCGCCATTCGGTGTATGCTATAAAGGGTGAGGAAACGGTGAAGATTGTAAAGAAACAGGCGATACTAAGCATGCTGGGGATAGGTTTGGCCCTGGCGCCCCTGTTCGCTCAGGATTACGGGGGGGAAGCGCCGCCGGATCCGGATCCGGCCCCGGACGCGGCCGCGGGCATGACCCCGGAGGCTGCGGCGGAAGCGCCGGAGGCGGAGCCGGAACCGGTCTTTAACCAGGGCGCCATCCCCGAAGCCCTGCGGCAGCCCCAGCGGGGGGACGAGAACCCCCGCTACCCCCGGGACGCGGTAATCGGGGAGCTGGGGCAGGGATCGGCAGGGGAGGCGGCCTACCGGTACGCCCGGAACCTGCTCCAGGGGGCGCAGTCCCTCAACCGGGAGTCGGCGCTCCTCGCCGGGGCGGCCCCGTCCCAGCTTGAGGAGCTCTTCGCCGGCCTGGAAACCCTGGGCCCCCAGCAATACCGGCTGGGCGGAGGCAGGGAAGAAGCGGACGGCTCCACCTCTTTCCTGTTCCGGTTTATCGGACGGGAGCTGAGCATGGCCGGAGAACTGTATATCCGGTTCGACAACAATGCCTGGCGCCTGGATGATATTATCGTCGAAGAGGCAAGGGCCCTGTCCGAAGGAGGACTTGTAAACACCTACAAGTTTGATTTCTCCCCCTACGAGCGGTTCTTTTAGGCGCTACAATGGCGACACCAATTAAACGGATTGAAAAAGACTTTTTCCTCAAGGTCCTCTACGACGAGCAACTGCCGATTATCTTTCTGCGTAACCGCACCGAATATGTGCTGCAGGTAGAACAGCCCGTTAAAGACAAGATCAGTTTTTTGTCGGATCGTCCCATTCCGGACCTTAAACGCCGGGAAAAGATAAACCTGATATTTGAGTATCAGGAAAAGATCATCACCTTTACGGTGGAGATCAGCGATCTCCGGGGGAACCATATCACCGCGGTGGTTCCCGAATTCATGTATAAAAACCTGGGCCGCTCCCACTCCAGGGTAGTGACCCCCCCGGATCTGCAGGTGCAGTTCACCTTCCGGGAGGAACGGTATTCCCTCTCGTTTCCCAAAATTACCGACTACGATTCCGGGGAAATTACCGAGTTTATGGAAAAATTGAACCCCCCGGACCTTAACGGGCTCATCGCCCAGATAGGAACGTGGATCAAGGGTTTTGCCAGCGGCTTTAAGCTGGTTATCTTCAAGGACACACAGCCCACCACCGCGGAGGAGAAGATCCTCGCCGAAACCGGCAAGGCAATTTATCTGCCCTCCACTTTGGGAAGCCTCCCCGCGGTGGACCCCCACCCCAAAAAGCGGCTCGTCACCGTCGATATGCTGAAACGGTACCTGGAAAGCGCCGGGGTAGGGGAAAAATACCTGGACGAAACCGTGGCCCGGTTCATCCGCTCAAAATTCGAAGGGGGCATTTTTTCGGACGCCTGGATCCCCATACTTTTCCAGGATTACGTGATTGGCTACATCCACGTGTGGATCAACAAAAAAGGACTCCCCCCCCTGAACGACGAAGTCATGGAAACCCTCCACCAGTTTGCCAGGGTCCTGGCGTTTTCCCTGAAGATCAACGGCTACTTTGATTCGGGCCGCCTGGACAATGAACCCTTTATGGGAAACGTCATCGACATCAGCGCCTCGGGGCTGCTCTTCGCGTACCCCGTGTCGGACCTGTCCAGGGCGCTCAGGACGGACTCGGAGCTTTCGGTGAGGCTCAATTCCCCCAAGCGGGGGATCAACGCGACCGCGCAGATAGTCCGCCAGTACAACGACAAAACCACCAGCTACTTCGGCTGCCGGTTCCTGGACATCGCGCCGGAGGACATTCGTTTTCTCTTTGAATTCATATACGGCAAGCCCTTTACGGACGAGGACGCGTCCTTTCTTACAGGTCATGTCTAGTAGGCTGTCGCTCCCGCTAGCAGTTTGTTGCGCTTCGCGCATAAATCGTATAAAAATTCACGAAAGTGAATTTTTATACCGCTCAAACTGCATAAGGACGCCGGATAATCGGGATTTTTTTGCATAAATATGCAA
>JAIROB010000145.1 GCA_031257695.1 Treponema sp.
TCCGCCCTGACCCTGGCGGCAAAGAGCGGCGTTGACGTGCGGATCATCACCCCCCACCGCTGGGACAAGTGGTTTGTCCGAACCGTGTCCCGGTCCTATTACCGGCGCCTGATCCAGGAAGGGGTGAAGGTCTATGAGTACACCGGCGGTTTTAACCATTCCAAGACCTTTGTGTCCGACGACAAAGTCGCCACCGTGGGCACCACCAACCTGGATTACCGCAGTCTGTACCTGCACTTTGAGTGCGGGGTCTGGATCTACAAGAACAGCGCGGTGATGGATGTCAAAAAAGATTTTCTTAAAACGGTTCCTGTTTCCAAACAGATCACCCTGGAGGACTGCACCAGGGGTCCTGTGAGCACGGCGTTTCGGGATGTGCTGCGGATCTTTGCGCCCCTTATGTAGGCTGCGCCCCTCCCCATGGACCCGGTTGGGTTAGCGGGGAAGCGCTAAGGCTTTGTCTGGGGGTCCCGGTAGTGGAACTCGCTTGCCGCCCGCTCGTTCGAGCACGGACATTGCTGTCCGTGTAAGGTAAGTATTGAGCACATTGCTTCGCAATGTGTGCTCAAATCCAGGGTATCAAAATCATCGTAGTAAGCATTGATGTGGGTGTCGGTAAACTGAATAATACGGAAATCCTCGCCGTCTTTCTTGAGGAGCCGTTTATAATCTCCGGCGCGGTATTCGTTCTCAGGGAGCCAGAGGCTGCCCGGGAAATCAAAAGCGCCCTGGCAGGAAAAAAAGAGGGCGCCAAACAGGATGAACAGCAGCGCCGCCTTTTTCATAAACATACCTGCCCTGCTGCTAAAAACCCAAGCCCAGGCGAACCCCGGCGCTGAAACCGGGAATCAGAAGTTCCGTCAGGCCGGATACGGTAAAGGGCATAAGGTGGCGATCGTCGGCGCATACGTCGCAGCCAAAATAGGGCTCCACCATAAAATGCCAGCCAGGCCGGTGTCTCCAGCTTATTTCCAGCCCCATGAGGAAGGAGCCTCCCTGATAGTAGGGCGAATCGTAGAGCAGAGCCCCCAGTTTCGCTGAGGTAATAAATGAGGTCCTGCCCGTCCAAAGCGTGTATCTCCCATATAAACCCATATCCCAGACTTCAAAAAGAGCTCCGGTCAGGGAAAAATGCAGATACTTAATGCTGACCATGCCGGCAAAACCGCGGGGCAGGAGCCGCTCATACCCCAGTTCCAGGCCAAATCCTTCAATTCCCGTGGGAAAATAAACAAGAGCGAGCAGAGGGGCGTTCAAATCGGTAAAAATGGTATTTCGCGGTTCTTCCCGGTTCTGGGCTTTTCCCAAGGGGGGAAAACAGCACAGTAGCAGAAAGCCCAAAAGAAAAACCATGCCCTGCCGTCGTAGCCGGAAAATATGTGATGATACCATATATTTTTGTATATATGATAATAACATATGCGTCAATATCGGAAATGTCCTATTTTCAATATGTGCAGAAAGATGAGGATGAATTACGGCAAATTCTCTCGACAAACATACGGGCTGCCCGCAAGAGCCGCCATCTAACGCAGACGCAGTTGGCCCTCCGCGCGGATCTCTCCCTCTCCTACATGACCGATATCGAGCGCTGCAAAACCTGGGTAAGTGACAAAACCCTGGCAAATATAGCCCGGGCCCTTGGCGTAGACCCCTGGGAACTGCTTCGGCCCGCCAAAGAGGAGAGACCTGTGGAAACCGCAGAGAAGATCGATCGTAGCGAAACGGTTTGGCAGGGTGTCAGGGAAATCAAACGGCAAATTCTCATACGCATCAACAAAGCGATTGCCGAAACCCTGGAAGAGTACCGGGAAAAAGACAAGCCCCCGGCCTGTTGACTTACACTTGACCCGCAATCCAGCGCTATTCGAGCCTGTTCCAAAACTTCAGTTTTTGGAACAGGCTCATTTGCCTGTTTTTTCAATCCTGCACTGTTCCAATTCCCTTAGCCGGGAGTCCTCCACCTTCACGTGGAGGTTTTTTTCCTGGGTCGGCGTTACCAGCCCCCTGGGGCCGTTCTTTACCCGGCGCAGGTATTTGACCGGCGTGTAAAACAGATCCCCCTCCCCGTTGTTGCGGCCCTTGGAATAGAAGATTGCCAGGCTGCCGGCGTCAAGCAATATGTCCAGGGGCACGGTTTTGCCGGAGCGCTGTTTGATAAACACATAGGAGCCGGGGTAATCCCGGGCGTGGAGCCACAGGTCGTTCCCCTTCACATGGCGCCGCAAAAGCTCGTCGTTTTCCGCGGCGTCCCTGCCCACCATGATGAGCCAGTCCCCGCGGCGGAAGGCAAGACCGGGCCGTTCCGCGTCGGCCCTGGACGGGGGCTTTTCCCCACGGTTCCTGAGCAGCTTCCGCAGCGCCAGGGGGTTGGTTTCCCCCAAAAGCCCGGACAGGGAGACTTCCAGAACCCGGAGTTCCCGCTCCCCTGCGGCAATTTCAGCGCGCAGCTCCGCCAGGCCGCTTTTTGCCTTGCGGTACTGCCCGTAGTAGATCTCCCCCTGGGCCGCGGGGCTTTTCCGGGGGTCCAGCTTGATCCGTATCTTTTCGCCGGTGTAGAAATTATCCGCGTCCAGCCAGGCGTCCCCCGTTTTAACGGAACTCAGGTTCGCCATGATAATATCCCCGTACTCTTTCAGGCGATCCGCCGCGCTAAAATCCTCGGCCTTTTCCCGCAGCCGGTCCAGGGAAGCCCTGAGCTTTCCCATGCGCCCCTCAAAATTCCGCCGGGCCTGCTCCCGCAGCGCCTCCAGGGAAAGCGCCCCCCCGTGCTCGGCGTAATACGCGTCCACCTTCGCGTTAAACGAAGCGCCCTCCGCCAGGCCCATCCCGGCCAGATCCGCGGGGGAAAATTCCCGGACCTCGTATTCCCGCCGTCCACTTTGGCCGGGAACAGCCGCCTCTCCCGGCAGTTCCGCCTCCGGCTCGTAATGCCCGCCGGTCACTTCGCCCCGCCCGGGGAGCCGCCGCATGGCGTCCAGGATCAGCCCGCTCTCATCCGCGACCACCACGTTGGCGGCGTTGGACCAAAGCCTGGCGTAGAGCCTGTAGCGGTTCTGCCCCTGCCTGACGCGGAGCCGGACGATCCTGTTGTCCCCCAGTTGTTCCGCCGCCTCGATCCAGCCGTTCACCAGGCGGGACCTGCAAAATTCCGCAAACCGCAGGGGCCTGTCGCTTTTGGGAGTAGACCGGAAGGTTTCATGGATCCGGCAGGCGCCGGGGCTCAGGGCGATGAGGAGGTTTTTCGCCCCCCCCTTCCCGTAGAGCTGCAGGCTGAGCACGTCGTAGGCGCTCTGAACTGCCCGCTGTATCTGATGGCCCGGCAAATCCAGCTCGGAGAGGACAAGGTCGATTTCCTTCCAGTTCAAGGACATGGATCAACTATAAACCCCGAAAAGGATATACGCTATAGGAAAATTTACCCGTTTCCGCTACAGTAGGCCATGCGCCGCCCTGTGCCGCCCCTCCTGGCTTTCCTCTGGATACTCTGTCTGACCCCGGCCGCGGCCGGGGAAGGGCCGGATCTCCGCTCCCGCGCCGAAGCGCTGGCGGCTTCCCTGGACGACTCCCGTTTGGCGGGTCAGGTATTGCTCACCGGGCTTGACGGGAACGGAACCCTGCCCGCGGCCATGGAGGCGCTGCTCCGGAACATTTCCCCCGGCGGAGTTATGCTGTTCAGGATGAACCTGGCCATGGGCAGGGGAAGCGTCGCTCCGTTCCTTAAAACCCTTTCCGGCCTGGCCGCAGTCTCCGTCGTGGGCGCAGCAACGATACCGCCTTTCCTGGCGGCGGATCATGAAGGCGGCGCGGTCCACCGCTTTGCGGCGGGGGTGGAACGGCTCCCCCCTCCGCTCTCCTACTGGGAACTGGCGCAAAAAAGCGGCCGGGAATTTGCCCTCAAAAAAATTGAGGAAGACGCCGCCCGATCCGGCGCGGAGATCCGCGGCCTGGGGATAAACCTGAACCTCGCGCCGGTGGCGGAAATACTTAACGACAAAAACCACGCCTTTCTGGGGGACCGTTCTTACGGCCCGGACGCCGCCTTTGTCATGGACGCCTCCGCCGCCTTTGTCCGGGGAATGGCCGCGGCGGGCCTGCCCTGCGTGGCCAAACACTTCCCCGGCAATTCCGCCGAGGATCCCCACAGCGCGGCGCCGGTGTTGACGGACGACCGGGAAACCCTGGACAAAAGCGTCCTCCCCCTGGCGCGGCTCATCGATCAGGATCTTGCCGCGGGGATCATGGTTTCCCATGCGGTGGTGGAAGCGTGGGACGCCGGGGTGAACGCCAGCCGTTCCCGTCCGGTAGTGTCGGTGTGGCTCCGGCAGAACCTGGGCTTTTCCGGCATGGTCCTGGGGGACGATTTTTCCATGGGCGCCATAGCCGCCACGGGCCTGAGCGAGGAGGACGCCGTAATCGAAGCGCTGAACGCCGGGGTAGATATGGTGATGGCCTGGCCCCGGAGCCTCGGCCGCCTCCACCGCGCTATCCTGGGGGCGCTGAAAGAGGGCCGTCTTGCGCGGGAACGGCTTGAGGAAGCGGCGGCGCGGATACTCCACACAAAGCTCCGCTGGGGGCTCCTGGAGTAGCTTGATGAGGGCAGAAGGAAAGGATATGGACAATGCTGCGGGAACGCCGGAAATTATCTATGCCGGCGATCAGTGCGTGGTGGTGAACAAACGGTGCGGGGAAGCGGTGGAGGGCGCGGGCAAGGGGATGATCGACCTGCCCTCCCTTTTGCAATCCCCGGCGAAGCCGCAGGGCGGACCGGGGATTGCTGTTTTTTACTTGTAAACCCCGTAGGTCTTTACGGTTTCAAACATGGCCTCCACATTTTCGGGAGGCGCATCGTCAAAGCCCGCGCTGGTCTCAAAAATAAAGCCGCCCCCGGGCGCGCAGTCATCGATAAGCTCCTTGATCTTGTCGATCACCTGCTGCTTCTTGCCGAAGTGGAGGAGGAAAATGGGGAAGCCTCCGGAGATGCAGGCCACATCGCCCAGGATCTTTTTAGCCTGTTTCATGTCCACTTCCTCAAAGTGGTAGAGAACCTTCCCCTTGGGCACATCGGCCAGGTACTTGAGCCGGGTGTTGTAGGGTCCTTCGGTGTAAATATAGGGGACCATGCCCACATCAATAATTTTATTGATGATGATCTGGAGGTCATGCCAGTAGAGATTCTTGTAGTCCTCGTCGGAGAGGAAGGTGTCCATCCCCTTGTGGAGGGCCATAAACACCCACTTGTTCTTGTTAGCGGGATTCATGCCCTGCATCTCAATGCTGCGGAGGGTGCCCTCCAGGGTCCATTTGCAGTAATTCTCGATCAAATCCCGGTGTTCGTAGAGGTCCATCATGGAATCCAGGGTGCCCCGGAGGAAGTCGCTATAAGCGTCAAAGGGAACCCCCGCCATGCCGCCCGAAAAAGTGGGATAACCCTCGTCGGCCATTGTCTTTGCCGCTGCGGCAAGTTTGGCGTTAATCGGAGCGCTGAGTTCGGCGATCTTGGCGAAGGTCCGGATCATTTCCTGCACATCCGGCCTGGAAAAGAAAAACCCCCAAAGCATATCCCCCATCTGTCCCATGGAGGAAATAGGCAAATTGGCAAAGGGTTCCAGAAGACGGGACATTTTGGGGTAGGCTTTCTGCAAAAGCCAGCCCGAATAGTCCCGCTGGAATAACTCCATATCCTCCTCTACCAGGATGGGAAATTCGATAAACTGATGTATGGAATTCTTGTCCAGTCTGCCGTCCGGCGCCCCGGCCCAGGTGGTGGTTTTGGACGCCTGGAGCTCCATCACCTTCCCCATGCCCAGGTTGTTGTACTGCATCCCCGGCGCCTGATCCGGTTCGTATTCCCTCATATACCGGAGAAATGCGTCGATGCCCTTGTCCACATCGTAAATACATTCCGCCACGGTATAACCCGCATGAATCATAGGGTAGGTCTGCGCCAGGGGAAGGCAGGGCACCCGGTCCGGCGTTCCCAGGGCTATGGCCGTTTCCACCCGTTTTACCCGCGCCTCGTAGGTATCTTTACTCATCTTTCTCCTCCAAGTTTGAGTATAGTAGGCGGTTTTCTATTTTCCGCCAATTTATGGTAAATCGGCTTCTGGGAAACGTCAAGAAATATATAGAAATCACCGTCAACAAGTTAAGAAGGGGGAGGTCTCCCCCTCGCTCCAGCCGTGCTTCGCACGTCTTACGCTACCCCCTCTCCGGGGGACACAAGCATGCGGCGCAGGGTTGTGTGGGCGCTTGGGGAGCGCCCCGGCCCGGAGGTCCGAAGCAGGACGCTGAGGACTGTAGGGCCTTACCCCCGGACCCCCCAGCCAGAGCATACTGGGGGAATTTATCGCCCTGGCGGGGCCCAACGGTTCGGGGAAAACAACGATCCTCAAATTGCTCCTGGGGTTGGAACAACCCCAGGCAGGCGCCATCCACCTCTTTGGAGCGGGATCCGCCCTGGGGGAGCGGAACCGGATAGGCTATGTGCCCCAGCAATCCGCCTATGACCCCGCTTTCCCAGGATAAACGCATAGAAGTAAAAAAACCATGGGGATTTGTTCTAAAAACTTTTGAGAGGAAGGTGTGTATGAACTATCTTGTCATTTCCGGCAATCCCAAAAAAGACGAAGGGCTCTGCGCTTCGGTGACAGGCCAGATTGCCGCGGGCGCCAGGGACGGGGGGGCTTCCGTGGAGACCCTGTTTGTGGACAAGCTGGAACGCTGCCATGTGTGCGGGGGCGGCTGGGGATCATGCCGGGAGCAGCATCGCTGCGCGTTCGGCAGGGACGGCTTCGACGAAGCCCAGGAGGCGGTAAAAAAGGCGGATCAGCTTTGCTTTGTCACCCCGGTGTACTGGGCAGAAATGGCGGAAGCCCTCAAGTCATTTTTCGACCGGCTACGGCGCTGCGAATTCGGCCAAAGCGGAGCCTTGTCGGGCAAGCAGATCCTGCTGGTCGCGTCCCCGGGCGGAAGCGGCAACGGCCTGCTGACCTGCCTTGAGCAGATGGACCGGTTTTGCCGCCACACCGGCGCGGTGATATTCGACTATGTGGGCATCAACCGCTGGAACAACGACTACAAGCGAAAAGCCGTATATGCCGCAGCGCGGGCCATGGCGGAGGGCCGCAAGGCCGGGGAGACCCTGGCACAGTAGAACGCTACCGCGCCTCCGCTTTGGCTTTTGCCTCAGCCCCCACCGCCGTGGTGAGCTGATCCGGGCAGGATGTCTGTTTAAAACCGCAGCGGACGCCCTTGAGTTTTTTGACAAGCTCCTGGGCGTCCGTCCCCTCCCCCAGGCGGACGAGGGCGGCAAGGTATTGGCCGGATTTTCAGGGGGATAGCGGGGGCCGGGCGGGCTTGACACCAGGATAAGGCCGGCATATAGTCAAACTAGTCAGACTATAGCAGAAGGAGGAAACGAACCGTGGAAGCGCAAGCAAATAACCCTGTCTGGCAATTGCAGAGGGCCAAGGCGATGCTGAGCGAAGTCGTGCGATCCGCCGCCCGGGAGCCTCAGATCATCACCGTCCGGGGAGAGGAAAAGGCGGTTGTCCTTTCCATGGAGGAGTACAAGAAGCTCAACAAGCCGGACAAGCCGACCCTGTATGAATTTTTCCAGAGTTCGCCCTGGCGTGATATTGAATTGGAATTGCCGGAACGGCGTATTGAGCCCATGCGGGACATAAACCTGTGAATTATCTCCTTGACACCAATGTTGCATCGGAAATACGGAAACGAAATTGCAACATCAATGTCAAGCGTTTTGTGGATAATTACGACAGGAAGACATTTTTCATAAGCGCCGTAAGCATTGGGGAAATTTCCTATGGAGTGGAACGGCTTCCCCCTGGCGAAAAAAAGATCCGGTTTGCTTATTTCCTGAATGTCCAGATACCTGAATGGTTCGAGGACCGTATCATCCCCGTTGACAGGGAAGTCATGCGGGAATGGGGCAGGATCTGCGCCCGCATAGGCAGGACCCTGCCCCTGCTCGACTCCCTCATCGCCGCGACCGCCCTGGCCCGGGGTTTTACGGTGGCGACGCGAAACACCAGGGACTTTGCGGATATTGAAGGCATCCTGTTGCTCAACCCCTGGGAATTTCCGGCATAGGTCCCCTTGCTATGCCGCCGGAACAGGCCATGACTTCCACTTATTCCTGAAGGGGTCCTGATAACAGCTTTGCGGACACCTCCCGGACAAAAAATTCTCCCGAAGATTCCGCGGTCACTTGATGGATCACGCCGTTTACCGAAACCGCCACCCCCGGATTTTGACATTGCTTTTGACAAAAGCTGGATTTGAAAGCAATCCTGCCGTGGAGGGATCGTTCCTCAATGATCTGCTGGAATGTCTGGATGACATTGTAGGCCCCCTTGATATGGCAGGAACTGCCGATGCAAACGGTTAGTTCAAGCATGGGTTTTCTCCTTTGCGTACTCCACGTGCAAAAGTTCATGCACCCGGCCCTTGAGAAGATCCTTGTAGAGATTCATCATCAGGGGGTTTTCTTCCGGCCGTCTGATATTGCAGAGTTTGTCCGCGGAGTACAGTCCCCGGCCCCGCTCCTCCTTTGCCGCAAAAACCGCCGGGGGCTGTCCCGCGCCGGAAACGCAGCCGCCGGGACAGGCCATCACCTCCACAAAGTCAAACCGGTAGTCCTGTTCGCCGGATTTTATTTTTTCGACAAGATCCGCGGCGTTTTTAAGGCCGCTTGCCATGGCGATCTTCAGTTCCCGATCCCCGACAGTAATGCTGGCGGTTTTTATTCCCTCCATGCCCCGTACCCCGCGGTAGCCGAGGCTTTGCAGCGTCGCGGCGGATTTGTCCGAAGCGATCCTCCGCAGTACCGCCTCGGTGACGCCGCCGGAAACGCCGAAAATAAGGCCCGCGCCGCTCAGGGTTCCAAAGGGCATATCCACCGCCTCCGGCTCCAGTTCCTTGAAGAGGATTCCCGATTCACGGATCATCCCGATTAGCTCCTGGGTGGTAAGCACATAGTCCACATAGCGTTCATGTTCGTTCCGCATGAACTCGCTCCGGGCGGCTTCAAACTTCTTGGCGGTGCAGGGCATGACAGCCACGTGCACGTGGGGCCGGCTTGAGATGCGGCTTGCCTCCTCCTTGATTACCGCCGCAAACATCTGCATGGGAGAACGGGCGCTTGAAATATGGGGGAGCA
>JAIROB010000169.1 GCA_031257695.1 Treponema sp.
GGCTTTCCCAAAACTTCAGTTTTTGGGAAAGCAACCTCAGATTTATGGGAAAAAGCGGGCTTTAGACCGTTTTTTCCAGAGCCATTCCCAAAACTAACAGAGTTTTGGGAATGGCTCCACTATAGGAGGCGGGACGATAAAGATCAATAGGCCGCATTGCCGGGCGGCGGGGAGGGGCCGCGGGGTATTCATTAAAAAACAACTCTGTGTTACCCTCAAGACGTGAGCGGGCCCCTGCTTTTGTCCAATGCCGAATCCCCGGAAGCTGTCTGCGAAAATAAATCCTATCTCAGGGAGCAGCTCATAACCTATATTGGCAACAAGCGTTCCCTGCTGGGCTTCATAGGCGCCGGGATACGAAGGGTTCAGAAACGGCTGAACAGAAACAGCCTCGATACCTTTGACGTGTTCAGCGGTTCCGGCATTGTGGCGCGGTACTTTAAACAGTTTTCCCGGCTCATAATCGCTAACGATCTGGAAAAATACTCCCGGGTTATAAACGAATGCTATTTGTCAAATAGAAGCGAAACGGATATGCCCCTCCTGAAACAGTATTACGACGAAATCACCGGCGAATTGGCAAACAGGCCCCTGGGGAGGGGCTTAATTTCCGGGCTCTACGCTCCGGAGGACGAAAATGTTATCAGGCCGGGGGAACGTGTTTTTTATACCGTCAGGAACGCCGCGTATATTGACACGGCGCGGCGGTTAATCGGCGGCCTGCCCGAGGGGGCGCAGAAATACTTTCTGGCGCCTTTGCTGTCGGAAGCGTCCATACACGCGAACACCTGCGGGGTGTTTAAGGGCTTTTACAAAAACAGGGAAACGGGAACGGGCCAATACGGGGGGCGCAACCGGAACGCGCTGGGCAGAATAACCGGCAATATTGAGCTGCCCTTTCCTGTTTTTAGCAGCTTCGATTCCGACGTTATGGTTTGCCAGGGGGACGCCAACGCCGTTATCGAGTATGTTCCGGAGGTTGATGTGGCCTATGTGGACCCTCCCTACAATCAGCATCCCTACGGATCGAATTATTTTATGTTAAACCTAATTCTGGACAACAAAAGGCCGGAACATATCAGCGCGGTTTCCGGCATACCGGAAGACTGGAACAGGTCCAGGTACAACAGCGCAAAATCCGCCCGGGCGGCCATGACGGAATTGCTGTCCGCCATAAAAGCGAAATTCCTTCTTATATCGTTTAATTCCGAGGGGTTTATCAGCCCGCCGGAAATGAAGGATATGCTGGGCGGCCTGGGCGCCCTTGAAGCGCTGGAAACAACCTACAACGTCTTTAAGGGAAGCAGGAACTTAAACAACAGGAATATTCATGTGAAGGAATATCTCTATTTATTGGAGAAATAATGGCGGGAAACAGCAGCGGAAGGGTTTTTACCGTAACTACCTTTGGCGAATCCCACGGCCCGGCGCTGGGCTGCGTTGTGGACGGCTGCCCGGCGGGGGTTCCCCTGGAGGCCGAAGCCATAGGCCGGGAACTCCGCCGCCGGCGGCCCGGCGGGGGCGGCCCCTCCACCCCCCGCTTTGAAGCGGACGAGCCGGAGATTCTTTCCGGGGTCTTTGAGGGGAAAACCCTGGGCAGCCCCATCGCCATACTGGTGCGGAACACCGGAGCGCGTTCCGCGGATTACGGGGAGCTCAGGGACTTCTACCGGCCCGGACACGCGGACTGGACCTGGGAGGCTAAATACGGGTTTCGGGATCACCGGGGGGGCGGCAGGAGTTCCGCCCGGGAGACCCTGGGCCGGGTTGCCGCCGGCGCGGTGGCCAGGGCTTTTCTGGCGGATCAGAACATCAGTATCCGAAGCTGGACCTCCGCGGCCGCGGGAATCGACGCCCCTCCCTTTGATTCGCCGGATTTTGACCTTGAGGAGGTTGAACGGAACCCCCTGCGCTTTCCCAACCGGCCCCGCGCGGAAAGGGCCCTGGAGGAGATTGAGCGCCTGCGGGTCCTGGGCGACAGCGCTGGGGGAAAGGTTTCCTGCAGGGTTGCCGGCCTTATGCCAGGCCTGGGGGAACCGGTCTTCGATAAGCTGGACGCCCGCCTTGCCGCGGCCATGCTGTCCCTGGGCGCGGCCAAGGGCATTGAGTTCGGGGCCGGGTTTGGTGCCGCCTATTCCCGGGGCTCGGAGAATAACGATTCCCCCGCGGCGCCCCCGCCGGGCCGGGACCGCCGCTCCCTGCCGCCGGGAGCGCCGGTCCTGGACTTTGCCTCCAACAGGGCCGGCGGTATCCTTGGGGGGCTGTCAACGGGGATGCCCCTGGAATTTACCGTGGCCTTCAAACCGGTTCCTTCAATTTCCCGGCCCCAGAAAACGGTGGACCGCGAAGGGAGGCCCCGGGATCTTGTCATAACAGGCCGCCACGATGTGTGCGTGTGCCCCCGGGCGGCGCCGGTGGTGGAAGCCATGACCGCGCTGGTAGTGGCGGATCTGACTTTGCTCAACCGGCTGGCCAGGGCCTAGGGCCTACAACTGCAAACGCCAGGAAACGCCCGCTTCCCAATCCCGGTCCGGCCCGGAGACGCTTGCCTTCAGGGAGACCCGCCCCCATTTCCCCCGAATTGACGCGGAGGCGCCGGCCTCCGCCTGCCCCTCACCTTTTTTGTTGACCCCATACCCCGGCTTAAAGCTGAACTGGAAGGGTTTCACGGCGCAGGAGGCTTCGGCGTTTATTGCAGCGGAGGCGAATTCGTAGTCCCCCGGGGCTTCACGGTATATGCCGTGGAGATCGCCCTGGAAAACAAGGGAAACCTTCCCCAGGGTAAAGGCCCAGAGCGCGGCGATACTGTCGGCTTTGTTTTCCGCGTCCGATGCGTCCCGGTCCATGGCGAGCGAGATCCGGGAGGGCCGGAAAAAAGGTTGGGATCGGGGCGGGGCAGTTTGAAAACGATAGTAGAGCTGGACGGAGCCCTTGGAGAATCGCTCTCCCGCCGCGGCCGCCCTAAGGGTGGCGCTGGCCCTGAACAGGCTGCTCCGTTTCCCCCGCCTCTCCAGCCGGGCCGCGGCGCGAAACCCCGCCCCGGTTGCGTTCCCGTCTCTGCCCGTGTAGCGGCTCCCCGCGGCGTCCGCGGCCAGGGAAACCCGCCAGGGCCGGTCGCCGATGCGGAACGCCAGGTTGCCGTACAGATCCTTCCCGTAGGCAAAGGTTTCGGACCAGGCCATGTCCGCGGCAGCGGCAAAACCCGGGCTGTCGAAGCACAGACTTCCCGCCATAATATCCTGGTCCCGCTCCGGCAGGGGGGGCGTTTCGGAAAACCAGGCCGCCGGGGTTTTCGCCTCCAGATGGTTGCGGGCATAGAAGCCCTCTACCCTGAGAGAGGCGTTTTTCGCAAGCTGCGCCTCAAAACCCCCGTCAAGGGCGGCCTGGTTCCTGCCGTCCAGGAGCGCGGACCCAAAGCCCCTCGCCGGACCGAGGCGGGGAAGGGCAAACCAGGGGCTGCCCAGCCAGAGATAGAGAGAGCGCTCTTTTGTTGCGGAAGGTTCCGTATACAGATCCGCGCTAGTCCCCTGACGCTGCTCAACGTAGGGCATACCCCGGTTCCAGACATTTTTGATCCGCGCCGGCAGCCCCCCTTCGTCCAGGATGCCCCACAAGAGCCGGGACCCCGTGGTTTCGTGGTAAAGCCCCCCGGAGAAAGCGTCCAGCCCCGCCCCGAATTCCGGGGAGGGCGGAGCGGGCCGCCGGTCGATTGCCTGGGCCCGCAGGGTCAAGGCCGGTTTGTGGGCCCGCAGACGAAGATCCCCCCGGTTGATCAGATTTCCTTCATAGGCCCAGGAACCGGACCAGAGCATATCCACGGAAAAGGTTCCCGCCTTTCCCAAAGCAAAGCCCAGGGGAAAAACGCCCGCCGCGGGGCACAGCAGCAACGCCGCCAGGGGCAAAAAATACAATCTCCGCGCCATACCCTATTAAGGGCATGGGCGTGAAAATTGCTTTAGTGAAATGAAAAAAAACGGTTATTTTTGGGGAATGAGCCGGGCAAGAAAAGACAACAGGGTTTTGGCATAATCGTCCTTGATTTTGGCCTCCGCCGCCCGGAGCGCCCGGATCTCCGCCTCCGAAACGCTCAGATGGCCCTCCCGGCCGTTGACATTGTAGGAAAACAGGATCTCGCCGGCGGCGGCGTCCACTAAATCGCCGTCCAGAACGTAGCGGACAAATTTGTTGGTTTGGTTGGGCAGCTGAACTTCGGAAAAGGAGATCCGCGCCCGGATCTGATACGGGGCGTTGGAGCCCCCGGTCCTGAAACCTGCCGCGCTCAACACCGACGCAAAGGCGCTGCGGATACGGTTTTCCCGGTCCCCCTCCACGGTCACCGACACCGGTATAGCCCTGATGATGGCCGCTCTCTCCAGCCGGTAATCCTCGCTTTGCCGCATCTCCGCCGGAACCGGGGCGCCGATGACGGACAGCACATTGGCGAAAACCTTGTTTGCCTCCGCAAGGGTTGCGGCAAACTGGAACCGGGCAAGGCCATCCATGCTGTCCCGGTCCGTGGCGGGAATATCCGTCAAGGTGTCTATGATCCTCTGGTTATCCCGAATCATCTGGGCGTATTGCCGGGCTGTTTGGGCGTTTTCCATAACCGCCACCGCGTAAAAGAGGCTGCCGTCGGACCAGACATCCCGAATTGCCGCGCCCACCAGATCCATGGCGGTGGAGGTTCGTATGGACTCCTCCAGGGAAGCGCCTTCATACCAGTCCGCGGTCCGGCCGTTTACCACCATTTCCTGATACGAGTTGGTAATGGTCTGATCCGCCTGCAGGGACAGGCTGTAGACGGATGACAGGGCGGTAAGGGCACTTTTTTCCGCCTGATCCCGGCTGCGCCCGGACCCGACCGCGGCGACATAACTGTTCCGGCTATACACCGATTCCGGGGAATCGACCCACGCGGGCCGGGCGCCGGTCTTGACCGCGGCCGGCTCCGGGGAAGCCGTATTCGCGGCGGCCGCGGCGGGCGGCCCCGCCAAACCGCCTCCGTCCATGGCCCGCAGGGCCGCGTCGGCCCCGGCAACAGCCTCGGCTTCCCGGTTATCCCTGGCCGGTGGGGCGGCAGCGCAGCCGCCCAGGGACAGTAAAAAAACGAGCGGAAAAAACAATGCCCCTGATTTTGGTTTTTTCATGTCCGCGTCGCCCGTTATTCGTAGACCGGAACCGGCTTTTCCCGCTTGGCAAGCTGGTCGTCCAGCATCCGCAGGGCTTCTTCGGCTTTGAATTCGGCGTAACGGGCTTCCTCGCTGGTGAACACAGGCGCAAGGGCTGCCCTGGCGTCGGCAATCTTGTATTCCACCAGGTACCACCATGTGCCGTCTGGGGCCTCCCAGCGTTGGATAGGCCGGGAGCCGTTCAACTGCATGGAAGTAATCTGGCGGCTGACATCTTCCTGGAGGGAAAGGGCGGTCTGGCTGCCGACGGTTCCCGCGTCCCGCATATAGTCGGTAAACATAGCGTCAACCTTGGTGTCGAGCTGCCGGGCCACGCTGGTCCGGGCGCGGGCTTCCGCGGTGTTCATGGACAGTTGGGCCGAAGACTGCTTGGCGCTGCCTATGCCCCACAGCGCGTCTTCCGGGGGGAAGTCGTTGAGCCAGGGCGGAGTGTTCGGATCCTGCCGAGCCGCGGACGCTCCGCCGCAGCTTAAGGCTGACAAAACAACGGCAGCCGCCATAAGACAAATCGAGAGACCTTTTTTCATTACAAACTCCTCCATAAATTAAGAAAACATTCAATAGCACGGCGCCGAGGGCCTGCTATGCCGACAATATAGCCCCCCTATCCCTAAAAATCCAGAATAGGGCGTAAAAAGTATATTTTTTAGGCCCGCCGCGTCCCCGCGCTGCCGGCCTCATTGCAGGCACACCGCTTCCGCCAGGTTCAGCCCGCCGGCTCGAAGCGCCACATTTTCCTGCCGGAATGCGCCGACCACCCTGCCGCCCGAATAGTAGATGATCGAGTAGGAATAAAGCCCCGGATCCAGGGTGATTCCCCCCACATAGGCCCTGGCAGGAAAATACCGGGAAATCCGCAGATCCGCCTTTTCGCTGGCCTCGGCAAATATCTGGGTCCCTATGCTCAACAGGCCCAGGATCATTCCGGCGTCGCCCCCCGCTTCGTCTCCCGCTCTGTCCATAACCGAGGAAGCAACCCCCTTGACGATCCCCCTCAGTACCGCCTTAAGATAGGCCAGATGCGCCCGTTCCTTGAAGGTTTCGGTGGCTATCGCCCCTATGTCCTCCAAAAGCTCCAGATCGAAGGATTCCCCGGAGTCAAAACGCACCTCAATTCTGTTCACCGCCGAAGGCCGGGGGATCATCACCGGCAGGGCTATTTTGATGTACCGGGCGTTGGGAATAAGGACGCGGATAATCTCCTCCTCTTTAATCGGAGCGGATCCGCTAAAGGCAATCGCGTTGAACCGCGCCTTGCCGGCCGGCACCGGAAGTTCCTCGTCAAGGGAGCGGGGCGGGGAAAAGGGATAGACCGAAGGGTTGTTCGCAAAGGCCAGGCGTATCTGGTCCCGGTCTATGCGGGCATCGTCCAGGTTTCCGTTTCCCCGGTAGAACAGCATGCCCAGGTAGCGGGCCAGCGCGGAGTTGGTAAACGTGGCCTGCGCGGCCGCCGGGTCGGGGGGTATTTCCGAGCCCTCTTTCAGCGCCGCCTGCTGCATATTGTCCACAATAACGCCGTATTTGGAAGCCAGAAAAGCCAGTTTGTTGTTCATCCTCCGTATTTCCACCATGGCATCCTCAAGATCATCCTCATGGTAGTAGTTAAGGGCGTTGAAGGCGTTGATGTAGATATCTTCGTAATCCTCCCCGGCGTATTCCTGGACAGTATCGTTGACAAGATAGGTTCCTAGTTCCATGGTGATGCTTTTGGTATAGGCGGCTTCAATGGCCCGTTCCCCCTCCTGGAGCAGTTCCGTGGATAGGCGGTAATTCTCTACATAGTGATTCAACACCCCCGCGTCGAGGTAGTAGAGCACGGCGTCCTTGTCCCGGTACAGGTTCTTTTTATCCTTTTCGATGATCGCCAGACTTTCATGGTACTCGCCCCTCTGGGCGCGGGTCTCCGCTTCCCTGTGGGGAGTTCCCGACGCGCAGGAAAAAAGCAGCAAAAACAGGCCCGTTAAGAGAAACGCCCCTTGCCTTTTCAAAGCGATCCCCCTATAACTTCGATCTCGGAGTCTGGATAATCTTTTTAATTTCGTTGTTCTGGTCCATCCACATCCGGGCATTGGTCTCGACGTTGGTCAGCTCGGCGCTTACATAGTAAGTCCGGGTGGCGGTTCCCCCCGCGCGGTCAATGATGGTCTTTACCGACCCGGTGAGCAGGAAGTCCGCGCCAGTTTCGTTGCCCAGCGCGGCGGCGGTGGCTTCGCTGGCGTTCCCCTGCTGATCCTGGCGCTCCGCCCGGAGTTCGTCCCGGGCGCTGCCGCCGGCCACAAAGTCGAGTTTGCCGCTGTTAAAGATGGCAATCTCCATGGAACTGGAAATAATGGAAGTATCGATATGCTCATCGCTTTCATTCCTGAAGTTCCCCACCAAAACCGTGGGAATCCCCCCCCGGCGGGCAATTTCCTGGGTAACCCGGGGCGAATCCAGGCAAGCCCTGATCAGGCTGTCGCAGACTATGCGGACATCGGTGTCGTTCCAGAGGCCGCTCAAATCGACCTGGGTTCCCGCGTCAACCCGGGTAACCTTGGGGTTGGAACTGCAGGACGCAAGCAGGGCAAACGCCGCGACAATAACAGATGCTTTTACGATTGGTTTCATAATGATAATTTCCTCCATAAAGCCGGTACGGCCAATATTATGCCATTGTACACCCCCGGGAGATTTTCGGCAAGGTTCATTTCCGGGAGCCCGGGGCGCCGGCGGAGAACTACGCCTTGACAACGGAGCGGACGCGTGGTACAGTGGATAAAAGCTCAAAAGGAGATTAGCGACTATGGAACGCCGGCTCAAACAAACGCAATTTACTAAGCGCGAGATTCTTGACATTGTAAACGACGCGAGGTACACGCCCTATGACGGAGGGTTGCGCTATCCGCCGGAGCTTTCCGGCCGTCTTGTTAAGGAGGGCAAGCTGGCGTTTGTCAACGCCATGTTTCCCGGTATGGAACCGATGCGGTATGAGTTCACTGACGCCCACACCCTGCGCTGGCTGTATCACGGGTTTGAGTGGCGGGAGGAATACTATGAAGCCTACGAGCCGGAGGAGAACATAGTGTTCTTCTTCCACAACATCAAAGGCAGCACTCCCCCCGCAATGAGGAGCTTCGTAGTGGACTTTAACACGAACCGTGTGACGGTGAACGACGCTCAAATCGGAAACGACGATTACACTCCCCGCGACACAAGCAACCGAATGGGTTTTATGACGATAGAGGGACGCGAGGCAAGCGGTGACCCGCACGGGCCCACGGACGATATGGTCGGGCAGGTAATCGCGTGGCAGCTCGGGGGCGGCTTTTGGCTGACGCATCACTACATCAACACCAAGTTTTTCCTGAACGAAATTGGGGCGGGACCTGACCCGTTCCTGACAATTGCGGAACCGGCCCAGTATGTGGCGATCGACAAGGCTAAAGGGCTGTACCTGTTCAGTTGGCGTGAAATGGCGGGACCGGGGATAATGGGCTGGGATCTGATGAATCTGAAAAAAATGCGCTCCTGCGGTCTGTTCTACGGCATCAACGAAGTCGACAGGTTCGAATGTTACTGCTTCACCAGAATAAACGGAAAGTTTCTCTCCGTGGAAGACCGCAAGCTCATGTGCCGCGAAGGCATCTTCGCAGCGATAAAAGACGCGCTGTGACGCGCTGCTCCCGTCCCCCGGCGGGGCGGGGTATTCCTGCGGCGGCGCCCCCAGCCGGGCATTATCCGGCCTGGGGCGCCGCCCTGCCGTGACACGGACAAAAACCGGGACATACCGAGAGGGGGACATTGCCCAGGATATGTCCCCCAAAAAAAGGCCCTCCGGCTTTAAAAGCAGGGGGCCAAAACATCCGGCCATTCACCCGAACGTTACAGGGTCGTGCCCTACAGTAGATGATGGCTACATATTCAGTATAGCACATTCCAGGGGAAAGGCAAGCAAATTTTTTAAAAAAACGATTTTTCCCTGTGAGCGGGAGGATCCGGTCAACCGGCCCTGAGAATCCCCCCGCCGCCGCCGGTGATGCAGCGGCCGCCCCCGGGGGTGACGATGAAGGTCTCCTCCGCCCCAACCATGCCGGCGCCGGGAACGCCTTTTTTCGGCTCCAGTGCGATAACCATGTTTTCCTCCAGCGGCTCGTCAAAGCCCCCGGCGATAACGGGGAACTCGTCGATGGCGAGGCCCACCCCGTGGCCCAGAAATTTTACCCGGTGCCTGTTGTCAACCCCCATAAAACAGTCCTGCTCTTTTTCCGAAAGGCCCGCGCTTATGTCGCCGTATATCCGCGAGGGAATTTCCCCGGGTTTCAGACGCGCCGCGGCTTTACTAAGAATGTCGAGACAGAATTGCTGCGCCTCCGCAAGCTCTTCAGGAACCTCCGCTCCGAACAGATACACCCGGGTCTTGTCGGTAAAGTACCCCCCCAGGCCGAACGCGACATCCACAAAAACCAGGTCCCCGGGCTTTAGTTTTCTGCCCCCCGGCTTCGCCAGGAGATTCGCCGGGCTGCTGCCCAGGCCGCCCCCGGGGCCGTCAAAGCTGGAGGGGATCAGCGAATTGGTTCCAAACCCAATCTGGCCCGCGGTCAGCTCCACCCCGCTCTGGTGAAACCTCATTATGCCGTGATACCCCATGGCGTAGAGCTGGCGGATCATTTCGCCCATCAGATCCGCTTCGGTCATCCCCTCCCTGAGCAGGGCGGGAACCCTTTCCTCCAAAAAGAGACGGTGCTGCTCCCCGGATCGCTCAAGCCAATGGAGCTCATAGGGGGACTTTACGCTCCGGACCTGCCGTATAACCCTGTCGAGAAAATGGACAGCCGGGATTGAAAAATTTTTCCGCAGCCGCTCCAGCACGGCCAGGGTCGCCGTGTCGCCCTCAATATACGTGTTGCCAAGGGCTTTTCCGGCTTTCTCCGCAATATCCCTGTAGCCGTTTATGGGCATGATCTCAGCCAGGGGCGATTCCTCCCGTGCCCTTTCGTAGCTGCGCCGCACCCCGTAGAGATACCCCCCGTCCCTGCGGATGAGCAGTATCCCGTCCTGCATGGTCCCGGTAAAATAATACTGATTGACGTTTTCCAAAATCACCGCCGTGTCCCAATCGGGGAAACTGCGGTTCATCCGGTCAACAAACCTGAATCGGCGCTGTTCAAGTTCCTGCGCGGTAAGTTCCATAGTGCAACGTTCCTGTGTCCTGCTTTTCCCCAATGGTGCAGGAAATTCAATACCCTGTCAATAGAGCGGGCCGGCCTGCGGAAACCCCGGCGGGGCCGTAAAAAGGACCGCCGCCGAAAGGAGAAAACGGCGGCGGCGAACAGGGTGTTTATTGAAAGGATCCAATGCTATGAAAACAACCGGGGATACAGGGGGTTACGGAAAAGCGCAAAAAAACGCTCATCCCCGGCAGAGCGGCTCCTCCGGCCGCCCGGCGGCCCGCGGCACGGGCAGGGACAACGCGGCTCCGGCGTCTCGTTCTGAAAATACGCCTAAATTATCGAAAAATCGTTACGGCCATGGACCATACCGGGCTACGCTGTTATGATAGTAAGGAGGAGCAATGAACATGAAAAACCATACTCCGGGCCTGCCGCGTCTGGCTCTGTGGATCCTCCTGATTGCCTCATGTTCAGACGGGGGGGGAAGCGCCGGCCCCGGGGGCCAAAAACTTGCGGACGGCTATTATACGGCGGAAGCGGCGTCCTATAACAGCCATGGCTGGAAAGAGTACCTCACCATCTATGTCGACAACAACAACATCGTAACCGTGGACTATGACGCGAAAAACTCCGGCGGCTTTCCCAGATCCTGGGATATGGACTATATGCGCCTTATGATCGCCCAAAAGGGGACCTACCCCACCGCATTTGGCAGGGAGTACTCGGCGGCCCTGTTAAGACTGCAGGAACCGGAGGGGATTGACGCCCTTACGGGGGCAACCGATTCTTATAACAGCTTCAAAATTCTGGCGGCAACGGCAATTTCCCAGGCAAAGGCCAACGACAAAAACGTCGCCCTGGTCGAATTGCCCGGCTATTAAGGACAGAGAAATGGAAAAGGGAAAAAGCATAACCACTACCATTACCTTTATTGCGGCGCTGGTGGTTATCGTCCTTACCGTGGGGCTGGGATTCGCCATGCTTCATATTATGAACACCATCACCGATGCCATTCTGATCCGGGCGCTGCAAACCACCGCCAAAACCGCCGCGGAAAGCGTGGAGGAAAAGCTGCACACCATGGCGGACCGTTTTTTTCTGATTCGGGAAAACGCCGCCTTTGCCGGCGCCGGGACAAGGGAGCTTCGGGAACTGCTGGACCATATTACCACGGGGATTGAGTTTGTGTGGCTCGGGCTCTACCGGCAGGACGGCTCTCTTCGGGAGGGGAGCATGGTTTCGCCCGTCGGTATTGCCGAACGGGAAATTTTTCACAAAATTGCGGAAACCGGACATCTGGTAATTGACGACACTTCGGTGGGATTCAGGGGGCTGGAAATAACCATGGGCATTCCGGTGGATGCGGGCGGAGAAACCCTGTTTCTTTTGGGGAGTTACCGCTACGACGTGTTAAGCGACACGCTGAACAACATCAATATTAATGCCCGGGGACTCGCGTTTATCATCAATCACCAGGGCAGGCTGATTGCCCACCGGGATCTTGACCGGGTCTTTGGACAGGAGCCTATCACCGCAACCATCGGCTCCGAAGCGGAAGCGCTGGGCATAGTGGAACTGATGAAACAGGGCCAGACCGGGTCCGCCGGCATACAGGGCAGGGGGGAACGGATCTTTATCAGCTACGCGCCCATCAGGGGAACCATGTGGTCCCTGGGGGTGGTGGCGCCCCGGATGGATTTTGTGGCGCCCCTGCAGCAGGCCATTGTGATAAGCGTCGTCATTCTGGTGACGGCCATCGTTTTTTTCGTCATCACCTTTCGCACTGCCCTCGATCAGATACTCACCCAGCCCCTGAGCGCCATTACTGAAAACGCCCGGAATCTTGCCCAGGGAAGGTTCGACCAGGCCCTGCCCGGGGAAGTCGTCCAAAGGACCGACGAGATAGGCCGCCTGGGGTCCGCCTTTGCCACCATGGCCGCCAGGATCCGCGGGGTAAACCAGGATCTCCGAAGCCTGGCGGACACGGTCAGGGCGGGCTCCATGAACGATCGCGCCGATCCCGCCGCGTACCCGGGGGATTATAACCTGATTATCTCCGGGTTGAATTCCATGCTGGATATTTTTTGCTCCCACCTTAACGCCATGCCCGACGCCCTGGCGCTGTTTAACCGGGATAAAAAATGCATTTACCTTAACAAAACCATGGAGGACATTCTCAAGGGCCATCGCTTTGACAAGGATGATCCCGCGCTGATTTCAACGATTCTGGCGGGGGGCAAAGAAACGGGCTCCGAATTTCTGGAAGCCCTGGCAATGTCCCTTTTTATGCCGGATACCCAAAACGGCGAAACCCGGCACGCGGAGCTGATCATCTCCGACACTATCGGGGAAGACCGGAGTTACACCCTGACCCTGCGCCGTATTGCCGAGGAAGACGGCGGCTTCGGCTGTGTGATGATGATACTCAGCGATGTTACCATGCTGGCGCGGGCGCGGCTTGAAGCGGAGGCGGCCAGCAATGCCAAGGGAAACTTCCTTGCCAACATGAGCCACGAAATGCGAACCCCCATGAACGCCATCATCGGCATGACCACTCTGGCAAAATCGGCCGCGGATCTGAAACGAAAGGATTACTGTCTTAGCAAAATCGAAGAAGCCTCCATTCACCTCCTGGGGGTGATCAACGATGTTCTGGATATTTCCAAAATCGAGGCGAACAAGTTCGATCTTTCCTCCACGGATTTTAACTTTGAAAAAATGATCCAGCGGGTGGTGGACGTTATCAATCCCAAGGTGGATGAAAAAAAACAGGACTTCAACCTGCGGCTGGACCCGGACATTCCCCCTTCGCTTATCGGGGACGATCAACGGCTGGCCCAGGTGATAGCCAACCTCCTCTCCAATGCCGTAAAGTTCACCCCCGAGGGGGGGACCATTAAACTCTCCACTTCCCTTATTAAAGAAGAACAGAATATCTGCACGATTAAAATAGAAGTAATAGATTCAGGGATAGGCATCAGCGACGAACAGAAGGCCAGGCTCTTCGGCTCCTTCCAGCAGGCCGATTCAAGCATCTCCCGCCGCTTCGGGGGCACCGGTTTGGGGCTTGCCATATCAAAACGGATCGTAGAAATGATGGGCGGCGGCATCTGGGTGCGCTCAAAACCGAACGAAGGCTCAACCTTCGGCTTTACCTTTCAGGTTAAGCGGGGAGCGGAGGCGCGAAAGAGCCTCCTGAACGAAAGGGTGAGCCGGAACAAGCTCCGTATCCTGGCGGTGGACGATGACGAAGATGCCCGGTACTGCATAGCCGATTTTCTGAACCTTTTCTCCCTCCAGGGGGACATCGCCGCCGGGGGCGAAGAAGCCCTCGCTCTCATACAGAAAAACGGCCCCTACGATATGTACTTTGTGGACTGGAGAATGCCCGGCATGGACGGCATCGAACTTTCCCGGCGCGTCAGAGAGGAAGAAAGGAACAACGGGTCCCGCCAATCGGCAATAATACTCATATCATCCGGGGAATGGAGCGCCATTGAAGGGGCGGCAACCGAAGCGGGGGTTGACCGCTTCCTGCCAAAGCCCCTGCTCCCCTCCTCCATGGCGGACATCATCAATGACTGCCTGGAAGCGGACAGTGATGCTGTGGAGGAAGGAGCGGCCTCGTATGACAATTTCAAGGGCTTCCGCCTGCTCCTGGCTGAGGATATTGAGATCAACCGGGAAATTGTGCTGGCCCTGCTGGAACCCACGGAGCTTACAATTGACTGCGCGGAAAACGGAGCGGAGGCCCTTGATAAATTCTCTAAGGATCCCGAGTCCTACGATATGATCTTTATGGATGTCCAGATGCCCGAAATGGACGGCTATGAAGCCACCCGCCGTATCCGCGCCTTTGAAAACAGCCTTGGCTCCGGCGCGGAGAGCGCGTCCGGGGACCAGTCTCCGGCAAAGGGCGCAAGGCAGATCCCCATAGTGGCGATGACCGCCAATGTCTTCCGGCAGGATATTGAACAATGCCTTGCCGCCGGCATGAACGATCATGTAAGCAAGCCCCTGAATTTTGACGAAGTCCTGGTAAAACTACGCAAATACCTGCCCCGGGGGGTCGCGGGAAAAGCCGTATGAAGCGGAAACAACCCTTTTCCGTGGTATACGAGGATGAACGCGTCATCGGGGTAAACAAAGCCCCGGGACTCGCGGTGGGGGCCGACCGCTGGGACGAGTCGGCGGAACGCCTGGACCTTCTTCTGGGCAGCCTCTATAACGGCCCCGTATTTACGGTGCACCGCCTTGACCGGGACACATCGGGCATTATCGTCTTTGCCCGGGATGCCGGCGCCCACCGCCTGCTCTCCGGGGCCTTTGAGTCCCGGCAGACGGAGAAACTCTACTACGCCGTGGTCCACGGCCGCCCCGCCTGGACGGAAACGGACTGCGACCTGAGCCTGGTCCCGGACGGGGACAGGCAGCACAGGACCATCATCGACAAATACCGGGGCAAAAGATCCCTTACCCGTTTCCGCCTCCTCATAAGCGCCGGCGCTTATACCGTGGTGGAAGCCCGTCCCGTCACCGGCCGCGCCCACCAAATCCGCGTCCATTTGGCAAGCCTGGGCCACCCGGTGGTCTGCGATCCCCTCTACGGAGCCCGCAACAGCCCGAAGCCGGTGTATCTTTCCGCCTTCAAGCGGGGCTGGCGCGGGGATCCCCTGGAAGAAAAGCCCCTGCTGGACCGCCTGGGCCTCCACGCCGCCCGCATAACCCTCCCCTACCCCGACGCCGAAACCCGCCTCACCCTGGAAGCGCCCCTTCCCCGGGACATGGCCGCGCTGATAAGGCAGCTAACAATCAATTGTTAGCAAGGAACCGTTACAATGCGCCCGTGCCCTCAACAAAACGTTATTTTGACGCGGGGATGGCACTTTTCCTTTTTTCCGGTAAAATGGTAGTATGGCGGCGCGGGATCTTATTTGGTTGCTTACGAGGAAGATTCCCAGGCAAATTGGGACACGGGCGCGGGAGATTGTCGACAGGGCGCCCGCGTTTTTTCAAACCCGGCGAAGATTGATATTCCTGGGCTTTGGCGGGGCGGCCCTGGTTTTGGCCGCGGGGCTCATTGCGGCAGCTTTGATCCGGGGTCAGGCCCGCGCTGCAAGGGCCAGGGCCGCCGCGGGGGAATTGACGGAGTTTTTCGAGCCTATGCCTATTGCCCCGGAGGACTTTTTCCTGCCCGAAGAACCGGATGCCCTCCCCGAATTTATCCCGGCCCGTCAGCGGCGCCCTGCCTGGACCGCCGCTGACGCCGCCGAATACTGGACCGATCCCCTGGAGGGGAAGGAAGCGCTCTGGCGGGACCGCTTCGGCGCCGCGGTGGAGGATCTGTTGGAGGCCGTCCCGTGAAACCCCACAGGCTCCTGGTTCCCCTCTGCGCCCTTGCCCTGTGGGGCCTTTTTTCCTGCAAAGCCATGCCAAAGGCGGATCCGGGCGGGGACGAACCCTACGGGGATGGGAGCTTCGGCGGAGAGGAGTTCGGCGGATACGACTACGAGGGCTGGGACCTCGCGGAGGGGGATGAGGATCCCTCCCTGGCCTTGCCCCCGGGTTTTCCTCCCGACGCCTGGTCCGGGGATCTGATCGAACCCTCTTTGGAAACCGGTGAAGCCTTCCTCCCGGACTTCCCCCCGGAGGATACGGCTCCGGTTCTGGCGGAACCGCTCCCCGAACCGGCTGCCCCGGACCTGCCGGAGCTGGCGGAGGAACCCTCTCCGGGGGAGCCGCCGGAGGAGCCGGGCCTGGCGGAGGAGCCCTCCCGCGGGGAGCCGCCTGACCTGGCCGGGGAGCCCCCGCCGGAGGAGCCGCCGGGCACGGCTGAGGAAGCGCCGGAGGAGGCTGTCCCGCCGCCGCCCCCGCGAATCGTCAGGCCCTCGGAGCCCGTGCCGCCGCCCCCCCCTGTTCGGGAAGCCCCTCCCATGCCGCCTAACGCGGCGCCGGATCTGCCTGCCCGGAATCCTCCGGCCCTTACCCCCGCCCCGGCAGCGCCCCCCGGCGTTTCCTCCCGGGTCGTGCGGGCGCTGGCCGGGCAGACCGTGGAGGTTCCTTTCCGGGGAACCGGCTGGGTTTACCTGGGCGAGTCCTCCTCAAAACGGGGGGCGGATTACGCGTCCCGGCGACTTGACCCGGAGGGGCAGACCTTTGTGTTCCGGGCCGGAGAAGCCGGGGTTTACGAGCTCAAATTTTACCGTCAGGATTTTATCCGTGACTATATCATTAACGATATGGTGACCCTCATTGTGGAAGCGCCCCCCCCGGCCGCGCCGGAGCCTCCGCGCTTCGGCGCGGAGGCGGACCGGGGCGTGGCGGTCGCGGAACCCCGCTGGCCGGTCATTGCCGGCAGGACAAGCCCGGAAGCCGGGGCCGCGGCGGAAACCCGGGCCGGGCTTCCCGCTCCCGGCGCCGCGGATCCGGCCGGGGCTCCCGCGGCGGTTCCCGATGCGGCGGGGGCAGACCCCCCGGCGCCCTCCCCGTCCCGGGATATGGCCGCGGAGGAGTACATGCGCCGGGCCCGGGAGGAGTATCAGGAGGAGCGTTATCCCCAGTCCATGGCCATTCTGGACCAGTTCCTGGCGCGGTTCCCCCTGGGAAGCGATGAAGCCTACTGGCTCTACGCCCAACTCTGCGAAAAGCAGGGACCCTCCCGGGACATCCGCCTGGCCCTGGACTATTACCGCCGGCTGGTCGCCGAGTATCCCCAGAGCGGCCATTACAACGATGCCCGCCGGCGCATCGCGTATCTGGAGCGGTACTACATCAACATCCAATAACGGGCGGACAGGGATCTCCCGGTCAACCCTGCGCTGCCCCGCTCCATCCCGCGGCAATTCCTTTTTCCTGCTTTTCTTTTGCAAGCAATTCGGTTATATTTTAAGGAAAGGACGATGATCCTTTGTGATCGCTTGTATAAGGGTCAAAACCGCCGGGCACAGGACCGGCAAAAGGCGCCCGCGAAGGGCGCTGCGCGTTTTACACTGAGCGCGAAAGGAGCCGTTATGAGAGGCAACAGACCGTATCTTGACATGGGGGCAATCCTGGACGAAGTCTTCGAGGCCGCCAGGGATTTCTCCGACGAATTCCACCGGAATTTCAAGCCCATAGGGAGGGAGGGGGATCCCGGCCGCCAGGGGCCGTTTGCCCGGGGCTTTGACGAGAACATCGATTATTATCCCCACTATTCCTACCCCCCGATGAATGTCTATATGACATCCGACCGGAGCATGATCTTTGAGTTTGCCCTGGCGGGGTTTGACGAAAAGGACATCAGCCTTTCCTTCCAGGGCGATTATATGGTGTTCTCCGCGAAGATCAGCGAAGACACCGGATTCGACGTGTCCCAGGAGGAAAATTACCGGTATTTCAAACGCCGGCTCAAGCTGCGGGACATAGAAAGACAGAAATACTACGTGCCTCTGGACAAGTACGCCCAGGAAAGCGTCAAAGCGGTTTATAAAAACGGCATACTCCGGGTGGTCATTCCGCCCAAGGACGAGCCGGACCAATACGACGGCGTTAAGCTCGAAATAGACAAAGAAGACGCTTAGCGCGGGGCTGACAGGGCTAATGCGCCGCGTTTTTTGAGGGGGGGGGGGAAGTCTCCCCCTCGCTCCAGCGCCGCGAACGGGTCTTACGCTACCCCCTCTCCGGGGGTTCAATACCCCCGGACCCCCACCCAGGGGGGATACCCCCCTGGAACCCCCGCCGCCTTCGG
>JAIROB010000088.1 GCA_031257695.1 Treponema sp.
CTGATGGGAATATCCAACTCCCCGGATTCGTACCGGACGTAGGTCTCCAGGGGAATGTCGATATCCGTCGCCATGTCCATGGCGCTGATCTCCTCTATCTCCCGCAGTTCCTTAATCCGTCCTGGGATCTGGTCAATACTATCCTGCATAATGGGAAATTATAGCACAATCCAAGGCGGGAAGTCTCCCCCCCCCATGGGCCCGGTTGGGTGTGCGGGGACGCACACCCAACCGGGCCCATGGGGGAGCCTTGGGTCGCAGGGGCTTTGTTTTTTACCGATGCCCCATTACACGGTGTGTGTGCGTCCCCGAGCCACGTGGGGGTCCGTGGGGGGGGCTTGGGTTGCGGGGGCTTTGTTTTTTCTACCTATACCCCTACACGGTGTGTGTGCGTTTCCGAGCCGTCCAGGGGTCCATGGGCTAAACTTGACCCGCAAAAGATTGCTTGCCGGCGAAAGGCCGCCCTCCGTCCTTGGTTCCGTAGTTTTTTTGTTGATTTTTGCCACTCCGACTAAAGCAAAACAACGTTTCGTCCCCGTATAGGGGGTATGAGACAGAAACGTATTTTAGCGCAGGGGGTGTGGTATGAGATCCGCTCCCAAATCAACAACCGGGAGCAGATCCTCAGCCTGCCCAAGGCCGCCGCTCTCTTTTCCGGGGTTTTCCGGGAAACTACGCTCCGCTTCGCTTTCCAGGTCCGGGGCCTCCGGTTTGGCGCGGACCAGCTTAGGTTCTACATTAAGCCGGAAGACGGGATGGAGCTTCCAGCCATCATGCAGTGGCTGAAACAGACCTTCGCCCAGCGGTACAACGCCTTGACGGGGCGGACGGGGCATATCTGGGGAGACCGGTATTGGTCGGAGATTCTGGAAGGGGAGGCGCCGGAGGAGGCGGGAGCGGAGGCGGCGCTTGGGGAAGGGACAGAGTATAGGGACAGACCCCGTTCCCGGGACCGGGTCCGGAGCGCCCGGTTTTCTGCCCTTTCTCCCGCTCCCCGGCCCCCTGCGCCCGGCTAATCGGTACTATACCGCCCTGAGCCGCTCAAAACCCCGCCTTCACGCCGTCTGCCAGCTTTTCCAAGGGAAAGATCCGCCCCAAAACAGCGGGGCTGCGAAAGCGGATTCTACAGGCAAGTGAGCGCCAGGCATACTCCGCCGTTCCCCGTTTTTAGACTATAGGCGTCCCCGGAAACCTAAACCGGGCCCATGGGGGGGCTTTACTTGATCCGCTTGTAGGACCTTATTTCCTGACGCAGTTTTGCCGCCAGTTCCGTCCGGGGAACCCGGATCTGTTCCATGGAGTCCCGAAAGCGCAGGGTTACGGTGCCGTTGTCCTTGGACTCGTAGTCCACGGTGACGCAGAAGGGGGTCCCTGCCTCGTCCTGGCGCCGGTAACGCCGCCCTATAGCTCCGGTCTGATCGTAGTCCGTGGCAAAGTCTTCCCGCAGCTCGTTGCGGATGTCCAGGGCCAGTTCCGCCAGGCCGTCCTTCTTCATCAGGGGAAGCACGGCGGCCGTGATGGGCGCCACCGCGGGGTGGAAACGCAGCACCGTCCGCCAGTCATCGTCATTGCCCTTGTCCGCGACCTTCTCCTCGTCATAGGCGTCGCAGAGGAACATCAGCAGGGTGCGGGTCAGGCCCGCGGAGGTTTCGATGATAAAGGGGGTATAACGCTCGTTGTTGTTGTCCTGGTCGATGTACTGGAGATCCTTTCCGCTGAACTCGGTGTGCCGGCTGAGATCGTAGTCGGACCTGTTGTGGATGCCCTCAAGTTCCCGCCAGCCCATGGGAAAAAGGTACTCAATGTCGTAGGCGTCCTTGGCGTAGTGGGCCAGCTCGTCCGGCCCGTGCTGGCGCCAGCGGAGGCGGTCCATCTTGACCCCCAGCTTTTCGTAGTAGGCCCAGCGCTGTTTTTTCCAGCCCTCGAAGGCTTCCACATCCGTGCCGGGCTTTACGAAGTACTGCATCTCCATTTGCTCGAATTCGCAGGTGCGGAAAATAAAATTTTTTGTCACAATCTCGTTTCGGAAGGCCTTGCCAATCTGGGCAATCCCAAAGGGAACCTTCATCCGGTTGGACTGGATGATATTTTTGTAGTTCACGTAGATCCCCTGGGCTGTCTCGGGCCGCAGGTAGATCAGGTTGGCGTCCCCCTCCCCGGCCGATTCCACCGGGCCTATATGGGTTTTGAACATCAGGTTGAACTTCCGGGTATCCGTCAGCTCCCCCCCGCAGTCGGGGCATTTCTTTTCCGCCAGGTTTTCCGGGGGGATCTGGTCCGCCCTGAACCGGGTCTTGCATTTTTTACAGTCCACCAGGGGATCGGTGAAGTTTTCCACGTGTCCCGATGCCTCCCAGGTGCGGGGGTGCATCAGAATAGCCGCGTCCAGTCCGACGATATTGTCGTGAAGCTGGGTCATCTCCTTCCACCAATTCCGGGAAATGCGGTTTTTCAGCTCTATCCCCAGGGGCCCGTAATCCCAGGCGCCGTTCTGGCCCCCGTAGATCTCCGATGACTGAAACACAAAACCCCGCCGCTTGGCCAGGGACGTGATTTTTTCCATAGTAGCGGGACCCTTATACTCGGTCAATTCTTCGGACATGCGTCTCTCCTCTTAATAGCGAACATTATATAGAAGGAGGGGCCGCCGGGTCTACTATCTAAACTCGATCCGCAACTCAGGATTACGCCTGCCGCAGGGCGGATATTCCCTTGCATAACCGGGCCCTGTGATGTATCCTGGACATATGAGCAAATCAGTCGTTTTATCTGCCCGGCGGATCTATGTGTTGCGGGCAAAGATTGAAGGAAGCAAGCCGCCCATCTGGCGGAAGCTGAGCGTTCCGGGGGATTATAGCCTTGAGGACCTTCATATTGTTCTGCAGATTGCCTTTGGCTGGGAGAATGATCATATGCATTCCTTCATCATTGACTCCACGGAATACGGAATGGCAGAATCCATGAAAATGATAGATGTATTTTTCGATGATGAAATAATTGACGAAAATACGGTCTGTCTTGACGATCTTTTAGCGGAGAAACAAAAATTTACCTACCTCTACGATTTTGGGGATTCATGGAAACACACGATCACCGTATCCAAGACGATCCCTGCTGAGGACGATACGGGGGAGCCTTCTGCGCCGCTCTGCCTTGGCGGAGCGCGGGCCGGCCCGCCGGAGGACTGCGGGGGCATTTGGGGTTATGAGGAGATGCTTGAAATAGTGAAGGACCCGGCTCACGCTCACTACAAGGAAACACACGACTGGCTGGGCGATAGGGATCCTGAGTATTTCAGCCCGGAAGAAGTAAATGCCCGCTTTAAGCAGGTTTTTAGGAAAACGCCGCCCCCCAAAAAAACTTCCCGAAAACCAAAAAAACCATCGGCGTAATACGCAAGCACAAGGCAAGCCCTCTTGACCAGGTGCCCCGCGCCATGTCTGCGCCCCGCTCCCCTATGGATCGTCCATAGGCTAAAAATTATTCTGCTTCCAGGTTAAGAAGCGTTTTTCCAAAAGCCCCAGGAGATAGCTGGCAAGAATCGTCATCAATGTAATGTAGAGAATTGTGCCGTACATCAGATCCAGCTTGTACCTGTTTACCTGCGCCATATAGTACCAGCCGAGTCCCGCGGCCGCGCCTAAAAGCTCCGACATGACTATCATAAAAAACGCCACCCGCACCGCCAGGCGGAACCCCGTAAAAATGCTGGGCAGGGTGAAGGGCAGAATGACCGACCTAAACAGTTTGAAGCGCCCCGCTCCCATGGAGCGCGCCGCTTTTATAAGGTTTGTGTCCACGCTTTTTGCGGCTTCCTGTATGTTAAAGAGCACGGGCCACAGGCAGGCCCAGAACACCACCGCTACCTTTTGCTTCTCTCCTATGCCGAAGAGGAGCATAAAAACAGGAACGATGGCAAAGGGATTCAATTTTTCGCATATATGCAGAAAGGGCAGAAACAGCTTTTCCAAGGGCCTGAAAAAAGAGCCCAGCATAAATCCCAGCGCCGCCCCGGCTGCTCCGGCAAGGAGAAACCCTAAGCCTATGTGTTTTAGGCTGATAAGCGTATGCTTTAGTATTTCGCCCTTTGGATCCCCAAAGGCCCTGTACATTCCCTGCGCTATGCGGGTGGGGGAGGAAAGCACGCCCTTGGGAATTCGGCCCGAAGCAAACTGCCAAAACACAAAAAACAG
>JAIROB010000063.1 GCA_031257695.1 Treponema sp.
AACCATGGATACGTCCAGCATTCGCGCCCCCCCATGGACCCGATTGGGTTAGCGGGGACGCACTAAAACTATGTCTGGGGGTCCTGGCTGCGGAACTCACTTGCCGCCCGCTAGTTCGAAGCACGGACATTACTGTCCGTGTAAGGTAAGTATTTACCACATTGCTTCGCAATGTGTGCTCAAATGCGTGCGGCAGGCGCTTGCCCGGCCACCCCCCGGTAAACTTTGTTTGAGCGCAGCTCCGTGCCGTTGAAAGCGGGCCCATAGGGGCCTTTGAGCGCGGGCTTTGTGTTTTGGTGGCGGGGCGGCCTCAAGGATATGGGGAAAGCAGCCGTTAATAGGGTAATGCGCTTCCTAAAATATCTCCTGGCAGTTTGGATAACCCTTGCGGCGTATACGGGTTCCGCTTTTTTTCTGGGATCTACCGGAACTTACGCCTATGGACAGCTTTTAGCGGAACGGGACAAACAACGAACCAACATTAAGGCCCTGCAGGGCATTAACCAGGAGCTTGAAGGGACCCTGAATTCCCTCAGACACGATCCGGATACCATCAGAATCTATGCGCGGGAGCTCGGTTACGGCCAACGGGACGAAACTTTTGTCCGGATCGTGGGTCTTGGGGGGGCGAAAAAACAGCGGACCACCGCCGGGCAGCTCGCCGTTCCCCGGACCCCAAACTATATTTCCGACAGAATACTCTGGTTTTTTGCTTTTTGCGCCGGGATAGGGACGCTGACGCTGATAAGCATTTCCGAGTTCATGCGGGAACGCCGTATACGCTGGAACAAGACGGACGGCAGGTAAACGCCTTGCCGCTTGCGCTACCGGGATGTCTTGGTCCATTCCGCTTCACGGACAGCGCCGGGGATCAGTTCCATAATCCTGACATTGTCATACACCACATCGGTGAATATTTTTATCCCCCGCAATACTGTGCCGTCCTCGTAAAGCAAAAACTCATACTGCCAGGGTTCCGCCCTGCCGCTCAATTCCCGGGCTATGGTAAGGGGCATGGGATGGTAAAACCGCTCGGTGTTTTGGGATACCTGGAAAATCTTGAGGGTGTCGTTTTCGATTCTGTATGCCAGCTTCATCTGGGCGCCCGACGAGAGGATGGCTATGCCCGTGCCCCCCTGCTGGAGGCGGACTATCTCAATCCCGGCATCGCCCCGCCAGGTGCCTGCTATTTTCCCCTCGGTTATGACTTCCTGCCGGACATCCCCGTCAAGGGTTCCGCCTTCCCCGGCGGAAAATACCTCCGCCACCAGGGAACGGACTTTGAGGGTTAAATCAGTGGTGGTTTTGTGGTTGGAGATATGGAAAACCGTTTCTCCGGTTTCGAGCTTTACCACTTGGAGGCTCAAAATCCGGCTGTCCTGATCCACGGTGATGCTTCCGGAGAGGATAAAGTCCGGGTTCCGAACCGCCTCCGCGGGCATGGCATAGGTATCCGCATTGCCCGTTTCTTCAAGGGACGGATCGTAACGCTGCACCACTTCGCCGATGTCGGCCACGTAGGACTGTATCAACGCCGATATAAACCGGGCTTCCTCCAGTCCCAGCCCGTTTATGACAAGGGGCGTAAATTCGATGACCGGAGTGTATTCATCCGCTCCAAGCCGGGCGAAACAGAGCGTTGAGGCAAGAAAAAAGGACAGAATCATCCTTTTCATAGTATGAATATACCACGCGCCAGGAGCTTATCACAATAGCGCGCCCCCCCATGGACCCAAGTTGGGTGTGCGTCCCCGCTAACCAAACCGGGTCCATGGGGGGCGTCTGTCTTGAGCAAATGCCGCTTGTGTGCCATACTGCCGAAAACCAGTAACAACAGGAAGATCGAATGTCCGTCATAGATGAAGAAAACCTTAAAAAACAGCTTGGCGCAATTTTGAAAACCATTCAAACCGAAGCGGACCCGCATCTGCTTAACCAATACCGGGCGCTGATCAGGAAAAATGTTCCCTTTTTCCAGCGTTCCTACCTTGCGGCATATCTGCTTATGCTCCAGGAACAGCCCCGGGACCGTCAGCGAAGGTTCGGGGGAAGGGTCGATCCCGCTCTCCGGGGGCAGAGGCCGGCCCTGCATACCCCGGCGCCCGCGGCCCTGCCTGAGGACGAATCGGTCCGGCTCTTTATCAGCATAGGCAGGAACCGGCGGGTTTTTCCCCGGGAAATCCTGGGGCTTATCTACGCTAAAACATCGGTCTCCAAAGAAGACATAGGGACCATCACTATCCTGAACAACTATTCCTTTGTCCAGGTCCGCAGCTCCGTGGCCGCGGATCTGCTGAAAGCCCTGAACGGCGTCAGTTACCGGGGCAAAACCCTGACGATAAACTATGCCAGAATCCGGAACGAGGGGGACGAGGAGCTCGAAGAACCGGCGTTAAGGGCGCCGGATCAGGACGCCCCCTACAACGACGGCGCCATGGATCCCGCGGCATACGGCGACACCGGCGGCGCCGATCCCCTGGACACGGCGGAAGCCGATAGTTCCGGGGAAGCCGCGACGGAGTAGATTTCCGCGGGTCCTCATTGTTGCAGATACAGTATCATAATGATGAACAAAAGGTTCAGCGCCATTCCCGTTAAAAGAAACAGGCCCCCGGCTATCTCCAGGGCATAGGCGTTCAGGGTGTAGCGTTTTGCCAGGGTCTCAGGATCCCCCGGCAGGGCGCCGAAGGCCGCAAAGGGGTCTTCGGGAACCACAGGAAGCGAGTCCTGCGGGGCATCCTCCGGGAGCGCCCCGAAAATATACCAGCCCTCGCCTTTCCGCGGCCTCTGTTCAGGGATGATCAGGGGGGACCCCCGTTCCGCCCCCGGATCCGCCCGCCGAACCGCGGCGTAACGCTGGCCCCCGGGGAGCCGCCCGAAATCAAGGCTTCCCGGAGGGAAGTACTTCAGAGGCTGCCGGGCCAGGTCCCGGTAGGCGCGGAAAATCCTGGCGCGCCACCACAGCCTGCGGTACAGCGCCGTGAGCAGCACCCCCGGCGGCAGCAGGGGCAGCAGGGGCGCAAAGAGGGCGGCAAACGCGGCAAGGGTGGTCAGCCGGAACGCCGGCCTGGGGAGGAAGGACGCGGCGATGATGATCTGGGAAAACGCGTTGAGGACAAAGCCGTAGGGGGTAAAGCGGTTCCAGTACTCGTTCCGGTGCCGCCCCGCCCGGATCGCCCTGGCGGCAAGGGTTCTGTCCGGGCCGTCGTAAAAAATAACCAGCAGGGGGTTTTCCCTGGTGGAGACAAAGGTCCGCCGATCCTCCCGGAGAACCAGGAGCCCCCCCACAAAGACCTTGGCGCCCTCGGTGAGGGCGGAGATCCGGTCCAGCCGTATCCGCTGCGGCAGCTCTTCCCCGGGGTCAAAGGGCCCCAGAACCTCGCCGCCCTCGGGCATGGGGAGCATATAGGTGTGCGCTCCCCTGAGGGAAATGGGGATCGTCAGGGCGTCGCTGCGTATCCACAGGGTCTGTCCCTGGGAGGAATCCCCGTCCGCGCTGTTCGTAAGCGATTCAAAGCCGCCGATAAAACGGTACAGGCTCCCCTCCGGCGGGGCGAGCTGACAGGCGGCGTAGTCCAGCAGAGGCTGGAGGCACAGCCCGTCGAAACGGCCGCGGAAGATCCGCCAGGAGCGGCGTTGCCAGAAAGCCCCCGCCACCGGAACCAGGCCGCACCAGAGAAAAACCAGGGCAATGATTACTAGCAAATCTATGACGCGCAGGGTAGTATTCCTCCATGACGGAATTACTTGTGGTAGGCGCCATCGCCACCAACTGCTGGATCTACGCCTGGGATGCCCCGGCCAAGGGGATAGGCGAATGTGCCGTGATCGATCCCGGAGCGGATGCCGAAGCCATCATTGCCCGGCTTGAACGGCTCAAACTGCGGCCCCGATATATTTTACTTACCCACGGCCACTTTGACCATATCGCCGCGCTGCCCGCTTTAGCCGCGGAGTACGGGGACAGCCCCCCGATCATCGCCATCCACCGGGGCGACCGGGACTACCTGGGCCCCAGGGCCCGCCAGATCCACCGGACCAGCTTTGCCGCTGCGGCCGGAAACGCCGCCTATGTGGACGCTCTCTGGGAAGATATGCCGGCGGCCACCGAAATTCTTGACGAGGGAAGCGTCATCGGCCCCTTTACGGTCCTGCACCTGCCGGGCCACACCCCGGGTTCGGCGGCCTTCTACGACAGGGACGCGAAACTCCTCTTTAGCGGCGACACCCTTTTCCGGGACGGCTTTGGCCGCACGGATCTTCCCGGCGGCGACTGGTCCCAACTCCAGCGGAGCCTCCACCGCCTTTTCGCCATGGACGGGGCCACCGGCGTGTATCCCGGCCACGGCGAAACGACCACTATTGGGGAAGAGTCGGACCAGGGCGGCGCGTTTCCTGCGGGCCCGGACGGGGTTCCGGGGCCGCGTTGACGCCCCGTGCGGGGGATGCCAGGGGAAGCAGCGCCGCCCGCCCCCGTGCTCGCCGCGCTAATAGCTCAGCGTTGCGGAAAGGTACAGTTCAAGGCCGGCTTCATTGAGGCCGGCCCGGTGGCCCGCGTTGAGGAGCAGTACCCCCGCCGCATAGCCGGACAGGGAAAGACGGGCCAGGGGCCGCCAGACCGCGCCCAGACCGAGCGTTAAGCGGCGTTCCGCTATTCCCGTGGGAGCGCGCTCCTTTAGGGCAGCGCCGGTCTGCGTCCAATCCCATTCAATAGTATGCTCCCCCCGGTTTACAAGAGAAATGTCCGCGGAAAGCAGCAGATCGGTTTTTGAAACCGACGCTCCCAGGGCAAAGAGCATCATGTCCCGGCCTTCGCCATGGCCTATCCACTTGTAGCGCAGCGGTTTTGCCCCCACTTCCGAAAGACGGCGCATCCAGACGTAGCTTGCAAAGGGGCTTGAGAGGGTGTAGAGGTAGGGATCGGTGTACACAAACTCGCCGTAGGCCAGGGCTTTCCAGGCGCTAAAGACATGGGTGTATTCTATTCCGGCAAGATAGCCCAGGCCGTTGGGCGGCTGATCCTCGGGATAGTTTTCCAGTTCGTAGGGGGTTGAAAATTCATTCAGGACAAACTGTCCGTAGAGCGCCAGGGAGGGGATGATCGCCCAGTCCAAATCGAAGGAAAAGAGGGAGCCGGTCATATAACCCTTTTCCCCGGTTCCCCATTCCTCGTAATCCCGCCAGGGCCATGCGTTGTGCATGACGATCAGGGGGGACATATAACGCAGCTCCGGCGAAGAATTGCCCGCCATAAGCGCTTCGCTTATACCCAGGGACACCCTGCGAAAAAACCGCGCGTCGATGCGGTGGTGGTACAGGTACCGTTGGGTCGTGTTGAGCAGCGCCCCCGCTCCCGCGGCGCGTTTGTGCTTATCCGAAAGAATTTGCGGATCCTCCAGGTTCAGGGGCATTTGGCTTACAAAGGCGGAGTATTTAAAATTCCGTGAAAAAAGCGAAAGCCTGGCAAAATCGTAATAGTCTGGCGTCGCGGAAAGGGCCAGATTCCCCGTATGGGCGAGCCCGTAGGAAACCTTGTCCCGGCCAAGCTGAAAATTCCACCAGGAACCCCCGGCCGCGATAAAGGCCCGCAGGGGCATATTCATGTCGAACCGCCGGGCTTCGTAGGGGATATTCACGCCCCAGGGGAAACCCTGCTCCGCATAATAGAGGGGATCGGCTGAAATTGACGGGACAATGGCAAGCTCCGCCGTGTCGGCAAAGTACGCCGTCAGGGGCAGGGTCAGGGCCAGGGGGCTTTCCGTGTCCGGTTTGCTAAAGGGGATGTTCGTGTTCGTTCTCACATGAATTTCCGGCGCCAGGTTGACATGGGCTTCCAGGCCGAAAAGACCCCCGGCGTACAACAGAGCGGGGCTGAGCGCCCCGTAGATCCCGTCGTACAGTTCCCGCAGGGGCGGCGCCAGGGACTCAGGGTCAATTTCGTCCAGGATCTGGAGTATTTCGTCCCGGGAAAGGGGCGGGGTAAACGAACGGAAGCTGGAGCCCGATTCCCGAACCAGAAGCCGGAGGTCGTCCAAAACAGGGTCGCCCGCTGAGATCATGGAAAAGGGGATGGCAGACAGATCCTGCGGCATTGGGGAGAACAAAACAAAAAACAGGAAAAGAATCGTGGATCGCCGGATCGTTTTTTTGAACACAAACTTGCCCACTATGATAATAATCTAGTATTATTCGGGTTTTGTTGTCAATGTATGAAACAGCCCCGGAGATGTCCCCGGCAAATCTTGTCAAAAACGTCAAAATTCATCATGGTATAGGAGTGACCCTGAATGAATTTGATGTTTGGTACCGCGCCAGATACCGGCGAACCAGTTCCGCCCTCACCTCAACCGCCATGATCACGTCGGATCTGTTCGGGGTTATGCTCTCCTTCGGGGCCGGTTTCTTTCTGGTAAACCTCTACGACATGAGCTCCATCAATTTCAAGTCCTTTGTCACCTACTGGCCCTATCTGCCCCTGTTCATTGTGGTGTTCCAGGTGGCCCGGCTGTACCCCGG
>JAIROB010000092.1 GCA_031257695.1 Treponema sp.
TCCCTGGTGCGGTTCGACGACGCCAAGGAGGCGCTGCTCAAAAACATAGCGGACAGAATCGGGGATGTGCGCCGCCGCGTCGATCTTGTCCGGGCGCATCTGGAAGCGTCCAACCCCCGGTCCATACTGGAACGGGGCTTTTCGGTGGTGATCAACCAGAGGACCGGAAAAACGCTGCGCCATGCCGGGGAAACCGGGCCCGGCGAAAGGCTTGTCATACATCCCCTGGAGGGGGTAATCGCCGCCCTGGTGGAAGGGGTTGAAGAACCGCTTGTGGAGGAGCAATGAAAAACTTTGAGGAACGGCTGGAACGGCTGGAAAAATTGGGCGACGCGATTCGCAAGCCGGACATTTCCCTGGACGACGCGCTCAAGGCGTTTGAGGAGGGGATCAAACTGGCGCGATCCCTGGAAAAGGATCTGGAAAAGGTTGAGAGCCGTATCGAAATACTGATGAACGGCCCTGATGAAAAACCGGAGGCCAAGCCGGAACTGGGCCTCTTTGACGACGAGGCCTAGGGTGGCCATCCATGTGCTTCCCCCGGAGGAGGCCCGAAAAATTGCAGCCGGCGAAGTGGTGGACCGGCCCGCCGCGCTGGTCCGGGAATTGCTTGACAACGCCATTGACGCGGGGGGGGCCGTCATTGAGCTCCAGATCGAGGGCGGGGGCATACGCCGCATCGAAGCGCTGGACGACGGCGGAGGCATGAGCCGGGAGGATCTGGAGATCTGCTGGCAGGCCCACGCCACCAGCAAGATCCGTTCCATAGACGACCTGAGCGCCGCCACACCCCTGGGCTTCCGCGGGGAGGCCCTTGCTGCCGCGGCCGCGGTGTCCCGGCTGGAGATCCTCACCAGCGCCGACGGCAGGGAGGCATGGCGGCTCACGGTGGGGCCCGGGGCGGGGGGCGCCCGGGGCGGGGAATACCGGATCGAGCCCTTCCGCAGGACCAGGGGAACCAGCGTCCGCGCCCTGGGGCTGTTCGACACCATCCCCGCGCGCAAACGTTTTCTTAAACGGGAAGGGAGCGAAGCCGCGCTGTGCCGCCAAATTTTTATCGAAAAGGCCCTGGCGTTCCATGCCCTGAGTTTCCGCTTTGTCCAGGACGGGAACCTCCGCCTTATATTTCCCGCGGTTTCCAGCAGGAAGGAACGGTTCGCGGACGCGCTGCTGGACAAGCGGGAAGGGGCCTTCCTCCATGAGATCAACGCCCAGGGCGAAGGGTTCAGGGTCGGCATGGTCGTCGGGGGGCCAGAGCTCTTCCGAAACGACCGGCGGCATCAGTACATATTTGCCAACGGCAGAAGGATTCAGGACTATTCCATGATCCAGGCGCTGGAATACGGAACCCAGGGCTGGTTCCCCAACGGAACCCATCCGGTGGGAGCGGTGTACATCGACGTGGACCCCTCCCTCGCGGATTTCAACATACACCCCGCAAAACGGGAGGCGCGGTTCAAGGACGCGGGGGCCATCCACCACAGTGTCACCACAGCCCTGCGGGATTTTGTGCGCCGGGGCGATCTTGCCAGCCGGGCAAGGGACACGGAGCGCCGGTCCGCCCTCCCCTACCAGGCTGCCCTGCCCTACGGACCCTCCCCGGACAATTCCGGAAACACGGCGGCCCTGGCCCTGAACGCGTTGCTGGACAGGCCGCCGGATTTCGCCCCCCTGCCCGGCCGCCGCCCGGAGGGCCCTTCGGCGGAGGCGGACTTTTTCCCGGAAATGACCGGAGGCTTCGCTTTTCCCCAGGCCGCGGAGCCCCGGCCGGCCTACGGCGGCCAATATGCCGCGGGAAAGGTACGGCTCGCCGGGCGGATCTTCAAACTCTTCCTTTTAGCGGAGCTAGGGAACCGGCTTTTCATCATAGACCAGCACGCGGCCCACGAGCGGATCCTCTACGACAGGCTCATCGGCAAGCCCGTAACTACCCAGGATCTGCTGGCGCCCATACCCTTTTCCACCGAAAGCGACGACGACGACCTGTTCCTGGCATCCCGCAGTGAGGAGCTCCGCGGCCTGGGGATAGTCATAACCAGGGACGGCGGCGGCGGCTGGCTTATCGAGGCGCTCCCCGCGGGCTGGCAGGCCGGGGACGGGGAGACCGTTGAAGAAATACTCAAGCTGAGATCCGCAAAGGAAAACATCGCCGAACGCTGGGCCGCCACCCTCTCCTGCCACCGCGCCGTGAAGGACGGGGATTACCTGGACGACGGCGCAGCGCTGGAACTGGCCGAAGCGGCCCTGGCGCTGCCCGTCCCCCGCTGCCCCCACGGGCGGCCCATCTGGGTTGAAATAAGCAGGGAAGATCTGTTCCGCCTCGTTCAGCGAACCTGAGCGGATAGGAAATTTATTGTGCCGGCGCGGTCCATACCCCGGAGCAAGTCCTGGGCATGGACCATGCCTTCCAGTCAGGGGTTTTCCTTTAATTCCCGGAGCTGCTGGAGGCCCCGCAGTTTGAACGTGGCCTTTTCCTGAATCTGCCGCACCCGTTCGCGGGTAATGCCCAGGAGTTTTCCCGTTTCTTCCAGGGTCAGCGGCCCCTCGCCGGTCAGACCGAAACGGAGCTGGATGATCTTCATCTCCCGCTCGGACAGGTAGGAAAGAATATCCTCCATGGTGTCCTGGAGGGTCATGGAAAACACCACCTCGAAGGGTTCCCCCATGGACTCGTCTTTTATAAGGTCCGCCAGGCGGGTAAGGTTGCCATCGTCCACAATGGTGTCCAGGCTGGTGGTCTCCTGGGAAAGTTTGACAATCTCCTTGACCTTGCTGAGGGGAACCCCCAGGTACTCCGACAGTTCCTCGTCGCTGGGATCCCTGCCCAGGTCCTGGGTCAGCTGCTTTGAGACAAAGTAACATTTTTTTATGGTGTTCAGCATATGAATGGGGATGCGGATAACCCGGCCCTTGTCGGCGATGCTCTTGATGATGGCCTGCCTGATCCACCAGGTGCCGTAGGTGGAGAAGCGGCAGCCCCGGGTATAGTCGAAGCGTTCCACCGCCTCGATAAGCCCTATATTGCCTTCGTCGATCAGATCCAGCAGGGAAAGCCCCCGGTGTTGATAATTTTTCGCTATAGAAACAACCAGCCGCAGATTGGAATTAACCATCAGGTTCTTGTGGCGCATAAGGGCCTTGTCCAGCCGGTCCCGCTCCTCGGCATAAAAACCGTCCCGTTCTTTTTCCAGGTAGGAATCTTCCAGATCCCGTATCGCCCTGCGGATGTTAATGATCTTTTCCCCTATGGACTGCTCTTCCTGAACCGTCAACAGGGGGAATTTTGAAATCTGCTTAAAATAAAGCGCAAGGGGATCCGACTCCTTTACGGATCTGGATTTTTTAGGAAGTTTTTGTAATCCGGGAGTTTGCATTCTTTTTTTATTCCGGATTTTCTCCGGCCCTCCATCCTTGAGCGGGGGAAAAACCGCCCAGTCATTTTTTTCACGCCCCTCCAGTGTCTGGTTTTTTAAATGTGCCTTTGTCATCCTATCACCCTTTCATTTTTTTTTCTATTGTTTTTGAATGAAAGTGAAAAATTATTCAGGCCCTGGGCGCGGCCGCGGGATCCATGGAAACATTGTTCCGGTACACCAGAAAAAACAACTGGGGTTTTTCCGACAAAGCGTCTATCCCCAATCGTCCTAATTCCGTTCCCGCCTTAACCGCATCCCCCTCGCGGACCGATAAATTTTCACAACCGCCGTAAACGTACAAATAACCTCCTCCGACTTGAATTATTACGACCTTTCCAAACCCGCGGTAAGGCCCCGCCGATATTACCACGCCCTCTTTCAGGTTCCGCACCGGCTCGTTCCGTTCCCCCACCAGGGTCACGCCGTTCAGCTTTCCGGTCATGTACGCGATTTCCCGGGCCTTGATAGGCCAGGGCACGGACAGGTCGAGGCTGCGGCTTACGGTGGAGCGCGCTTCGGTCCCCGCAAAAATGCCCGGGAGGGCAGGCCCGGGAACGGTTTCCACCGCGGGAGCCGCCGCTACAGAGTTTGCCGCCGAAGCGGGCATAACAGGGACATCCGCCAAAACTTCCCGGGACGGGGCGCTTGGCGCTATCCCGGGGGAACCGGAGCGGGGGATTCGCAGGCGATCCCCGATTTTAAGGGTATAGCTTTCCGAAAGGCTGTTAGCCGAAAGCAGGGTCTGCAGGGAAACGCCGTAGAGCCGGGCGATGCCGTAGAGGGTCTCGCCCCGGGCCGCCCGGTGCTCCGTCACAGCCTGGCCCGCCGGCTCAGGGGCGAATCCCGCGGAAACGCCGGGGATGCGTATCCGCTGGCCCGCCTGAATCCGGTTGGGATCGTCAATCCTGTTGAGCCGCTGTATCTCCTGAGAGCTGACTCCGTAGGTTCTCGCCAATGAATAGATAGTATCACCCTTTTGGATAACATGAATCGTCTCCTCCGCCGCCGCAAGAACAGCGGAGATCCCTACTAAAAGCCATAAAAAACGGAGCCGGTGGTTCATATCCATCCTTTATCGGCAAATTCATCGTTTTTTATAACCCTGCCTTTCTGCAGCCCATAAACACCAGTATACCGTGAAAATAACAATATTCGCCAAAAAACCTTTCATTTGTTAGTAAAAAACATCAAAATTCTAAAGATATAACAAAAAAAACCATACTTGGTTACGAGGCGCCTATGTCGATTGAAATTGAACTGAAAACTTCCGTGGAGGATCACCGTTCTTTGCGGGAGCGGATATCCCTTCTCTCGCCCCCGGCCTTTTCCTTTGAAAAGGACGATTGTTACTGGGCGGCCGGCGAAGGCGGAGCAAGCCCGCTCCGGTCCGCCGTCCGGCTCCGGCGGGAACGGATTCTCTCCCCCGGCGGCGAAACCGGGGAAAAAAACCTGGTTACCTACAAAGTCAAGGAAGTCCGGGGGGGAATCGAAGTCAACGACGAGCGGGAATTCTCCGTTTCCGACGCCGCGGGTTTTGAGGACCTGCTCCGGCGGCTGGGCCTGGCGCCGATGACGCGGAAACACAAGCAGGGCTGGGCCTGGGTTATCGGAGATGTGAACGCGGAGCTCTGCGAAGTTTCCGGCCCCCGCCGCAGCCTGGGCTGGTTCCTGGAACTGGAGATCCTCGCCGAGGATGCCGAAGCGCCGACCGTAGCCGCGGCCCGGCACAAGCTGCTGGGCCTTCTGGACCGGGTCGGCGTCCCCCGGAGCCGCATCGAGGAGCGGTACTACTCCGAGCTGCTTGCCTGATACCGGCACGACCGGAT
>JAIROB010000197.1 GCA_031257695.1 Treponema sp.
CGAGCCGCCGCTGTTCCGCTTCGGCTTCGGCGAAAAAGGCGTCGCTGTCCCGTTCATACTCAAGCCGCTTGGCGAGTATGGCGGCGCGCTTTTCAATATCCCGCTCCCCCTGCACCGTAACCGAAAGGCCGAAACGGTCGAGCAGTTGGGGCCTGAGATCCCCTTCCTCGGGATTCATGGTGCCCACCAGCATGAAAGCCGCGGGGTGCGTAAAGGACACCCCCTCCCGCTCAACGGTATTGACGCCCATGGCCGCCGAATCAAGGAGGATGTCAACGATATGGTCGTCAAGGAGGTTCACCTCGTCCACATAGAGGATATTGCGATTCGCCTGGGCAAGGATGCCGCTTTCAAATTTTTTTTCCCCGGTTTTAAGGGCGTGTTCCATGTCGAGGCTCCCGGCCACCCGGTCCTCCGTCGCGTTCACCGGAAGCTCTATCACCCTCATCCGGCGGTTTACGGCGCCGAGGGTTTCCCCGCGCTCAAGTTTCCCGCGACATTCAGGGCAAAGGCGGGACAGGTCCCCGGGATCGCAGCCGAAACGGCAGCTCTCAACCACAGCCTGGGGGGGCAGCAAGTCCGCGAGGGCGCGGACCGCGGTGGATTTGGCCGTGCCCTTCTCCCCGCGGATCAGGACGCCGCCGAGTTTCGGGTTGACGGCGTTGAGGATCAGGGCGGTTTTCATGTCATCTTGTCCGATTATCGCGGTAAAACAGTAGGACCTGGCGGTCGTTTGCAGAGTATTCATTCAGCGCTCCCCCAGCAAGATAAGCCATGCAGCGCGGGCCCGGGGCTTACGATAATGCGGGAATGTCCGGCACGTCGGGGGTTCCGGCGCGGTGGGGCGCATTTCCTCATCATATTCTCCGGCGCGCGCAAAGCAATATGACTGCCCGGAACGGTCGTAAGCCCGCCCGGCCTGGTACCCCGGCTATAACGGTAACGCACTTGCGAGGGAATTGCGCCCTGCTTCCCCAGATACGTGGAGCCTAATGAGAAACGATGATTTGGTCAACCGGATGAGGGGGAGGCGCCAGGGTAAAGGCATTATAAAACCCCTCGAGAAAAAGGGAAAAAAGCCGATCGGAGCTTTCCGTTCCGGTATGGCACTGGAAAACCGGCTTGCTCCCCCGTGCGCCCTAGCGCTCCCCTAAGCTTAAAATTCAAGTATGAGAGTTCCGATGAAAGACAGCAAAATGTCCCGCATTTTACAAATCATTGCCGCGCCGTAAACACCAACACCGCGGACAGGGTGTCCACGTCCGCCCCCCGGGTCGAGTCCCTGGCGTCGCTCACCCGGACCAGCCACAGCCCGCCATGATCTATCTTGAAAATCGCCTCCCCCTTGGCGTCGGTTCTGGTGGTTTGGGCGTAGGCGTTGGCCGTCTTGTAGTCATAGTAATCGTAGGTCGCGGAAATTTCCGCGTCAGCCAGCGGCTGGCCCTGATACAAGACCCGGAACTTCGCCCGGGTAAACGACCCGGGCCGCAGCCGCGCGGGATTGTCCAGAGGAACGATCTCCAGTTCCTGCCCCAGGGGCGCGGAAAACGATGTGTCCCCGGCCGCGGGGTTCAGGTAGAGCTTGGAGAACCGGGCAAAATACTCCGCCCTGGCGACGGCCTTGTCCGGGTACGCCGCGGCGGCCTCAGCGCGGGCGCCGTCGGCAATGCTGCCGTCGGTAAAAACACAGTAGTGCCCGCCCTTTCTGTTCCCCGCCACGATGACGGGATCGTTGTCCGCAAGCAGGAGCCGGGCTTCAAGCCACCGCCGGTCCGTATTCGGCGTAAGCGCCAAATCATCGCCCGCCCTCCGCCCGTTCTTGACACTATACACTTCGCAGGCTTCCGGGTTTTCGATTTCCTCCCCCGCCGTAAAGTAGTGGGTGGAGAGAACGTCAAGCACAACCGTGTCCCCCGCCCTGTGCTCCCCGGCTTCGTCGGGGATCACAAAAAACTCATGCCCCCACGCCGCCCCCCAGCCGCGGCCGCCAGCGCTACAAACAACAGCATCCTTCGCATTGCACACTCCCTATAGTCTGAAAATAAACGCAAAGCCCCCTGTCAGATTCGTCAGGTTCGCCGTGTAGTCGGATTCGTTAAAGTTGAATATGCCGTCCACCCCGGCTTCCAGGCTAAAGTGTTCCGAGGGGCTCCACGCAAGGGCTATGGTTCCTCCCGTGGCTTCGGCCAAGGCGGCGTTCCAGGCGCTGCCCGTGTCCGCGGTCCAGGCGTCGCCCTTTTCACGGGTCTTTGCCTCCAGGCGGAGCAGCGTAAACCGCGCTCCGGTAGTCAGGGCAATTGCCGGGGCGATCTGCCACCGCAGCGCGGCTTCCAGGATCGGCGCAAAGCCGAAGTAGAACAACTCGCCGTAGCGGACCGTCCTGCCGGCGCCTTCCGCGGTGTTCCCGCAGACGTAGAGGTCAAACTGCGCCTGCGGGCGGGCCGTGAGATCCAGGGTTTCCGTCAGGGCTGTCCGGGCCGTCCAGGAGAGGTTCGCCAGATGGTCCGCGCCGTTCTTCCGCGCAAGTTCCGTCCCGTCAACCGTAACATCGCTGTCGAAAGCCAGGGAAAGCTGATAGTCCGCAGCAAAACCGCCATAGGCCGCCTCCAGTTTGAACGCCAGCCGGGGATAGTCAAACTCGTCCGCCGTGCCGTAGCCCCCCCAGGACGCGCCCACCGCGGCCTTGGGACTGAACTTCCCGAACCGCCTGCCCCATTGCAGGGTGGAGACAAAGGGCGTAGCGGTCTTCCGGGTCTCGCCGGTTTTTGTTTCCAGGGAGGTGAACGCCGCCTGGTCAAAACGCAGGTCAAAACGGAAGCCCCCCAGGAGGGGAGCGGCGAACAACACAATGAGGTTGTCATTCGCCACGATTTCATCGTAGGAGTTATAGGCCGCGTTCGCGTAGGCGCTGTCGTCCTTGTCAGCCTTGCTGCCCCGTCCATAGAACAGGTCCCCGGAAAAGTACAGTCCCAGATAATTGCCCCCGGGCCTCCCTGCCCAGCCTCCCCGGAACGCCGCGGACTCAAGCCCTCCGCCGCCCCCCGCAAAGAAGAAGCTCCTGTCAAAGGCCGCATTCCGGTAATCGATCACATCGACAAAGTCATCGATGGCGCCGTCAAGCACAAACCCCGCTTCCCCCGCAACGCTCCGGGGAGACTGCTGCATGACAAAGTACGCCCTGCCGGGCAGCACATCCGGCTCCGGCCCGGCGGCAGCCTCATCCGCGGAATGTCCCCGCAGAAATGCTGCCGTCAACACAAACACTGCCGCTAAGACTGTAAACTTCACTTTTTTATTCTCCTCTTGACATGACAGGGACCTTTACTTTGCCTGCCGGTAAATCGCCAGGATGTCCTGCCACTGGAGCTTCTTGAATCCCCCCAGAGGAAATTCCGGGCCTCCGTAAGCCAGCCGTGTGGCTTTTTTCGCCATAAGCTCAAATTTATCATCCCCTATGCCAAGCCCGGAAAGGGTGGACGCAAGTCCCATCCGGTGGAAAAATTCCTGCAGGCGGTCTATCGCCTTAAGGACAAGCGCTTCCGGTTCGCGGTAGCTGTCGCCCAGGCCCATCACATTTACCGCAAACTGCACGAACATATTGATGTTGTCCCGGTAAACGTAACGCATCCATGCAGGGGTAAGAGCGGCGAGCCCCGCTCCATGGGCCACGTCGTAGATGGCAGAAAGTTCGTGTTCCATTCCGTGGCAGGCCCAGTCCTGCATCCTCCCCATGCCTACCAGCCCGTTGTGGGCGACGGTCCCGACAAAGCCCAGTTCCGCCCAGGCATCGTAGTTATGGGGATCAGAGAGCGCCGCCGGGCCATTCTTCATAATGGTCTTGAGCGTAACTTCGCACAGGCCATCGGTCAGGTCCGTATGGACCGTAGTGGTAAAGTACCGTTCAAACACATGGCTCATCATATCCGCGACACCGTTGGCTATTTGGTTCGGGGGCAGGGTAAAAAACAACTCCGGATTTATCACGCTTACCACCGGGTGCAGAAGGGGGTGGCCGTACCCCAGCTTCAACTGCTTCGACTCGTCGCTGAGCACCGTGTTGTTGCTGGATTCACTGCCCGTCGCGGGGATGGTCAGAATCGTCGCCACCGGCAGCGCCTTTTCAATAAACTTAAACTGTTCATAGATATCCCAAACATCGCCGTCGTAGTACGTCCCCATGGCAATCGCCTTGGCTGAGTCGATAACGCTGCCGCCGCCCACCGCGAGGATCAGATCCACCCCTTCCTGCCTGCAAAGGGCGACGCCCTGCCGCGCCAGGGAGAGCCGGGGGTTGGGCTGTACTCCGCCCAGCTCAATAAAGTCTATGCCGCTCTGTTTGAGGGACGAGGCAACGGTGTCATAGAGCCCGCTTTTTTTGATGCTGCCGCTTCCGTAGTGGAGCAGGACCTTCCGGGCCCGGGGCTTCAGAATGGACCCTATCCCTTTTTCCGTATCCTTCCCGAACACAATACGTGTGGGGGCGTAAAAATCAAAATTCATCATGGCAACAGTCCTCCTTATCTAAGTGACCCGTAACGGAACAGGCAGAACCTCCTGTTGTTTCCGCTCCGGTTTTAACGGGCTTAATCATAGAGCAGGGAAAGGAATACGACAAGGCACGATGAGCGGCGTTTCCCCATCGCTCCTACATCCCCGGCTTAAATATAAGCGCAAAGCCGCCGCTCAAATCCGCCAGGTCTATCGCGTGCCTCCCCCCGC
>JAIROB010000079.1 GCA_031257695.1 Treponema sp.
CCCCGTTCCAGCGCCACGAGGCCCGTGCGGGCGAGTTCCAGGATACCGTAGGGGCGTAAAAGCAGGAGGAGGCCGTTCAGCTTTTCCATATCGCCGGTGGCCTCAATCGTAATCGTGGACGGGGAAACATCAACAATCCGGGAACGGAAAATCCCGGCAATTTCAATTACCGCGGGCCGGGTCCGCTCGTCCGCCCCGATCTTTACCAGCATGATCTCCCGGCGCAGGCAAGAATTGCTGTCCAGTTCCCGGACCGCGATCACATCCACCAGCTTGCCCAGTTGCTTGATGATCTGCTCCAGCACCGGGTCCGCCCCCGTCACCGCAATCGTCATGCGCGACACGGAAGCGTCCTCCGTCTCCCCCACCGTCAGGCTGTCGATATTGAAACCCCTGCGGCTGAAGAGACCAGAAACCCGGCTCAGGGTTCCGGCCCGGTTTTCCACCAGGGCGGACACCACATGCTGTTTCACCACTACCCCCACGTTACAAACCTGATAGGATCCATTTTACCAGGGAGAGAAATTTTAGACAAGAAACTTCTGAATTGGTGCAGGGCATCGGCCCGGCCTTGACTATTCTCTCCGGGGAAACCTATATTTGGGTAATAAATGCGGCCTGAACCGCGAAAAAACACAAAACCCGCGCATGCGGCCCGCCCTCCTGTGACGGCGGCATTATTCTTTCAGGGCTGTTCACTATGATAGGACAACAAGACGAAACTACCGTTCTTTCCCCCGAATCTTCGGGTCTTACGTTTGAGAAGGTCTGGGTATTGTTCCAGGAAACCGGCAAACGAATGAAAGAAACCGATAGACGGATGAAAGAAACCGACAGGCAGATGAAGGAAACCGATAAACAGATAAAGGAGACTGACCGGATTTTACGGCTTAAAATGCAGGAAACCGACCGGCTCCTGCGGCAAAACCAGAAGATAATGGGCGACCTGGGCAAGAAATTCGGCACTATCATTGAACACATGTTCATCCCCAATCTTAAAGAAAAATTCAACGCCCTCGGCTATGTCTTCGAAAAATCCTCCCCCAACGTCCTCATTGGCAGCAGGGAACACAATATCTATACCGAAATAGACGTGTTTCTTGAAAACGGCGATGCGGCGCTGGCGGTGGAGGTAAAAACCCAGGCGAACATCGCTGATATACGGGATCACATCGAGAGGATGGGAAAGCTGCGCCGGTACTTTGATCTGCATCATGACCGGAGGAATCTCTATGGGGCGGTGGCGGCGGCGATCATCCCGGACAATGTGCTGGACTTTGCGTTGAAAAAGGGTTTTTACGTTATCCGGCAGTCAGGGGACAATGTAAACATCGTGGAACCGCGGAATAAGGCAAAGTCCTGGTAGAGGCCCCAACTGAAAAATAAAATTTGCAAAACAGGCCGTTGACTCCGTCCTGCCCTGTCCCTATGATAGGTCCAATGAGACTTTTACCGGTCCTGCATCACCATCTTCTCTGAACCGGAGGGTCCGCGCCCGGAGGCGCTGAAACGGAATTTTACCGTGGACCCTGGGGGCCGCGGTTTTTTTTTGGAGAGACCTATGGAAAATTTGCGGGTTCTGATACCCAAGGGGCGGATCTTCAATAATGTGGTCCGGCTTTTTGACGATGCGGGGTTCCCCGTCAACCTGGCGGACCGGACTTACCGGCCGGTGATGGGGGCTTCCTGGCTGGATGCCAAGATCATGAAGCCTCAAAATGTGGGGGAACTCCTGGAACTGGGGAGCCATGACGCGGGCTTTACGGGGGTAGACTGGATCAAGGAAAGCGGCGCCCAGGTGGAAGAAATTCTGGATCTGGGGCTGGACCGGGTCCGTATTGTGGCGGCGGTCCCCGCGGAAAAGACTGAGGCGGAGCTTAAAGCGAAAAAAGTTGTCGCCGCCACGGAGTATGTGAATTTGGCGGAGGCGTGGCTTTTAGCCAACGGGTATCACTACCGGATCCTCCGGACCTACGGGGCCACCGAGGTCTTTCCCCCGGATGATGCGGACATGATCATCGACAATACCGCCTCCGGGCAAACCCTGCGGGATAACGGCCTAAAAATCATTGATACGATACTGGAATCGTCCACCTGCTTTGTGGCGGGCAAGGCTGCCATGGCGGACAGGGAGAAACGGGCCCGGATCGAGGAACTTGCCATGCTCTTTCAGTCGGTGCTGGATGCCCGGGAGCGGGTGATGCTGGAAATGAACGTTACGGTGGAGCGTTTTAAGGCCCTGGTTTCCGGTCTGCCGGCCATGAAGAGCCCCACGATTTCCCCCCTTAACGGAAACGACGGCTACGCGGTGAAGATCGCCGTCCGAAGACGCGAAGTGCCGGAGCTTATTCCCAAACTCAAGAAGCTGGGGGCGGTGGATATTGTGGAGTACGATCTTAGGAAAGTGGTACTTTGAGCGCGTCCTGTGCGGCATTTTTCAATTTGGGAGCATACGATGGCGCTATGCGGTGCCGCATTTGTTAATATGCAGCCTGGCCGGCAGGGGCGAAGTAATTGCCCTGGTAAAGGGCGTTAAGGAAAAAATGTAACACCCGCCCGGCGCAGGGTAACTGTATTTATCCCGGTCGAATTCAAGCCCGTCTTTAGGCGGGCGGGTGCGCCGCGGGGCCGGCTGTGGTAAACGCATACGTTTTTGCAAAGCAAAAACGTAAAGCTAAAAAATGGCATGGATGCCATTTTTTAGCCGCAAACGAAGTTTGCGCGCGCAAGGGATTGAAGGGGGCGCGAAGCGCGCCACCGCAGCCCCACAGGGGCGAGGAGGCCGGAGCGAAGCGGAGCCCCGAAAAGCCCGGTCCCCGGCAAAGCCGGGGATGCGCCCAAATTCTACACAAAATCTACGAAAGACTAGCCAATCTCCATCATCCGTTCCTGGGGAGAGACGATCTCCGTAACCCGGACGCCGAA
>JAIROB010000137.1 GCA_031257695.1 Treponema sp.
GCAAAGATCCCGTCCCAGGCGGTGTCGATAAACTTAACCTGGAGCCCCATTTTTTCGGCCAGGGCCTTTGCCATGGACACGTCAAACCCGATGGGGGTTGTGCCGTCCGAATCGTAGTACTCCATGGGGGGATACCCGATTTCCATGCCCACGCTGAGCACCCCTTCCTCAATGGTCAGCCCGCCGGACTGCTGTTTGCCGCCGCCGGCAAAGACAGCCTGGGTCAGAAGCATCCCCGCCAGGGCCAATCCGGCAATTTTTCCGATCTTTTTCATGTAACTTTCCTCCTTCAAGGGGCGGGCGCAAAGCCGCTTTCCCTCTGAAACCGAAGTATAGCTTGTATTTTTTTTCCATGTCAACAAACCAAGGGGGCCAATTCTGTATTTTTATACGATTATACGCATAAGTATACGTTAAGCGGGCAAAGCTTTCAGAATAGGGGCGCATCCTGCGGCGAAGATGCTTGCCGAACAACTGAGGCGGGGGGAGGGGGGGGCAGGGCGTTGAAAAATCCGTCAAAACCCCGCGTTGCCTTTGTCGGGGGCTCTTTTCGGTCTTGAGATTTTGAATTCGGAATTGCTGAACAAACTCACTTGACTATTTGGGAACTCCCGGGGTATAAAGTAACGTGAGTTCGGCGCTTTAGAAGCGGCGGTTTGAGACCGGGGGCGGAACCCCCGGAGAGGGAACAGCGTAAGACGCGCGAGGCACGTCCGGAGCGAGGGAAAGTTGACCGCTCTCGCGGTCGATGAGAAAGCCGGTCGAAGCCGCTGGCGCGGCATCCAGAAAGGCGGGGGTTCCAGGGGGTATCCCCCCTGGCTGGGGGTCCGGGGGTATTGAACCCCCGGAGAGGGGGTAGCGTAAGACGCGCGAAGCGCGGCTGGAGCGAGGGGGAGACTTCCCCCTCCCCCCATAATGATATTATTTTCAGGAAAGGATGAGGGATATGTACGCTTTAGTTGAATTTAAAGGAAAACAGTACAGGGCCGAAAAAGGGGCTGTTTTGAAGGTTGACCGGATCGACGCCGAACCGGGGGCCGTTGTGGATATTGATTCGGTGCTTTTGGTGTCCAAGGGAACTTCCGGTGAAAATTCCCAGGATTCCGTGATTGTCGGCTCCCCCTATGTGGAGGGCGCCAGGGTGACGGCGGTGGTGGAGGGCCACGGTAAGGACGACAAGATTATTGTGTTCAAATATATGCCGAAAAAGGACTACCGGCGCAAACAGGGGCATCGTCAACGGTATTCTCTCATCAAGGTTGAGGATATTATCGGGGCCTGAGCCCCGGACCAGGGGCCCGGTGATTCGTATCGAGGCGGCTTTGGATGAGGTGGGGCTGCTCAGGTCCTGCCGGATCCACGGTCATGCCGGAGCGGGGCCCAGGGGCGGCGATGTTGTATGCGCCGCTGTTTCGGTTCTGGCGAGAACAGCCCTGCGGGTTCTTTCCCGGCGGGAGGGGATTACGGTTCAGGGGGAAGCTCCTGAACGGGGCGTCATCAAAATGGAGATTGACTATGCCGGCAACGGAAGGGAGTTTCTTTCCGCAGTCGGCTCCTTCCTTTTGGAGGGCTTGGAATCGGTCGCCGGGGAATACCCGGACTATTGTGTTATGCATATAACCAGGGTTTAATACGGAGGAATCATATGGCTCGGAAAAGGGGCGGAAGCGGCGCCAAAAACGGGAGGGACTCGAACCCTCAATACCTTGGGGTGAAGGCGTCCCAGGGGCAGCCGGTAAAGGCGGGGACCATTATTGTGCGGCAGCGGGGCACTAAGATTCACCCCGGCGCAAACGTGGGCTGCGGCGGCGACTTTACCCTCTTTGCCCTTACTGACGGGACGGTGGCCTTTTCCACCCGCCGGGGCCGAAAACTGGCCGGGGTTGTTCCCGCCGCAGAGTACCCGCGTGGCGCCTGTGGCCGGCAGTTTTCCCCCCGACAAGCCCCTCCGGGGGCTTTTCTTTGCTGCGGTGGCGAAACTCCGGGCGGATCTTCCCTGCGGGAGGCTTCGGCTGCGGGCGCTAATGGCGTTTGTTGCGGGCTAAAACGCGCTTTTCCGTGTTTTAGCCCGGCGAAGGGGCGGGGGGAAAGGGGGGAAAATCCGGGTTTTTCCCGTTTTTCCTGCCCGGAGGTCTGACCCCGGTGGTCGGATCCCCACCGCCGCCCGGGACCTCCCCAGGAGGATTCCCCTCCAGTATCGCCGACCAATACCTATCCCCCCAGATATGCCCAATCCTTCCGGTCAGCCGGTTATACCGCTGGGCGAAGGTCTGTTTCACCCACTTCATAATGACCGGAAGCTCCATCCCGTCCTCCGGCTTGATATAAAAGGCAAGCCAATCATCCTCAAGCCGCAGATCGCTCACTATAAACACGAACCGGAGCTGCGCCTCAAGGAACACCTGGTCAAAGAGCGCCAGGGCCTGTGATCTGCGGAACAGCGGTTCCCGATTGTTAATTTGGGAGCGGATCTCATACCACACCCCCTGTCGTAAAACACGTAACGGCCTCATAAAGGGTATTACGGGATCGGCAGGGCATTTTGCTTTAGCGGGGAGCGCAAAAAAACACAAAACCCCTGCGCCCAAGCCCCCATGGACCCCCAGGCGGTACGGGGACGCACACACACCTTGTAATGGGGGTCTCTACTATGCCGCGTAAGCGGCTTCCGTGGAAAAAGCACGGGAGGGGCCACCGGAGGGCCCCGTGCTTTTTCCAGCCGACAGGACCCCCAGACAAAGTCATAGTGCGTCCCCGCTAACCCAATCGGGTCCATGGGGGGGGCGCCCTATTTACAATCCTCCCCGAATTAGCGTACCCTCTATTCATGGTACTATCAGAACTGGGGGCTCCCATTGCGGAGCTGAGGGCTAAAATCGACGAAACCTGGAGGCGTCTTTGACTCCCCCGGCCAGGGAAAAACCTCTATCGCGCAGCGCATAGCGGAAATTGAGGCAAAGGCGGGCGAGCCAGGTTTCTGGAACGATGCCGGAGCAGCGGAAAAGCTCATGGGGGAGCTCAAGGCCCTCAAGGCCCGCTATGAACCCTGGAAATCCCTCCATGGGGAGATTGAGGACCTGGAGGTTTTGTTCGGCCTCGCCTCCGACGCGGGGGACGAAGGGGAGGGGACGGGCATTGAGGCTTCCCTGAAAGACCTGGGCGCCCGCTATGAGAAGCAGAACCTCTACGAACTTATGGGCGGCGAGGTCGACCGGAATGCCTGTTTCCTCACCATCCATTCCGGCGCCGGGGGCACTGAAGCCTGCGACTGGTCCCAGATGCTCTACCGTATGTACGTCCGTTGGGCGGAACGCCGGGGCTTTGCCGTGGAGGAGCTGGATCGCCTGGAAGCGGAGGGGGGGATCAAGTCCGCCACCTGCCGGATCGACGGGGACTACGCCTACGGCTACCTCAAGGGCGAATCCGGGGT
>JAIROB010000228.1 GCA_031257695.1 Treponema sp.
CCCCCCCCCCCCCCCCCCCCCCCCCCCCCCCCCCCCCCCACAGAGACCGTAGCATGGACAGGAATACCTCCTTGTGTGTAGATGCCCCGCTGCGGTGTTTTACCGTGTGGCGGAATCCATGAATCCATTTATACCATGCCACCGGGCTCTTGTCAAGAAAAAAACGCAAAAAAACGCAAAAATTCTTATAAAAAAACAAGCCCCCGGTACGACCGGGTGAGTCATATGGTTATATGCTAATCAGAATTCTGAACTATGCGCCAATGGCAACTCTGAGGCAGGAATGCGCCCATTCACATGCGCCGTGTTGCGCGTGCCTTGACCGCGGTTCGGGTTTTCGGCTACGCTGACCCATTATGATATTTCCTCTGGAAGAACTGATCCAATACCACGGTAACATGTACGAGATTACCGCCGCGGCTTCCCGCCGGTCCTACCAGCTTTCCATGTTAAACGATTCCGATCTTGAAGACAGCGAAGGTAAAGTGGTTTCTTTGGCCGCCCGCCAGGTATTCACCAAAGAAGTAGAATTCCGTATCGAACAGCAATAGACCTGCCCGGTACCCGCAGGGCGGCGGCGTTTACCTTTTTGGCAGGGCTTTTTTCTTGACCTCCTGTCCCGGGAGCAGGGCATCGGCGGTATGGTAAGGCCGGTTGAACAAAACAACGTGAAGGCGGCAGGGGTGCCCTGATGCCCCCCATTCCCGTGTTGATCCTGTTTGGTCCCACCGCGTCCGGGAAAACGGAGATTGTGAACCGCCTTGCCGCCTGTCCCGGCGGCGGGCCGGCCGGGTACCGGGGGATAGAGCTGGTATCCGCGGATTCCATGCAGGTTTACCGGGGCATGGACATAGGAACGGCCAAACCTTCCCCGGAAGAACGGCGGCGGCTCCCCCACCATCTGATCGATATCCGCGATCCCAATGAGCAGTTCAACGCGGGGGAATTTGTGCGGCTTGCCGACGAGTGCTGCGCCCGCATCGCCGGACGGTCCTCGCTGCCCGTCGTGTCCGGGGGTACGGGCTTTTACCTTAAAAACTTTATCCTGGGCTTGAGCGAGGCCCCCCCTTCCGACCCTGAGATACGCGCCGCCCTGAGGGAGGAACTGCCGCGGCGCGGCATCGAATCCCTTATGGAAGAACTAAGACGTGTCGATCCGGTCAGCGCCGCCCGGATACACCCGCATGACGAGTACCGGCTTCTCCGCGCCCTGGAGGTCTTCCGCCTGGGCGGGCGGCCCCTCAGTTCCTATTGTTCCGGCCTTGCCGCCCCCGAACCGCAGGACCGGGACAGCCGCTACCGTTTTCTCATCATCGGCCTCCAAAGGGAACGGGGGGAACTCTACCGCCGCGTCAACGAACGCTGCGCGGCGATGTTCCGGGCCGGACTCCCCGCCGAGGTGAACGCCCTTGTTAAGCGGGGCTACGGGCCTGGGGATCCGGGGATGCGGGCCATAGGCTACCGGGAATTTTTTATCGGGACCACGGAGGACGGAACCACGGAAGAACCCCGGCGCGGCTTTAGGCTTGCCACGGACCTTGCGGGGGTCGAAGCCCTGGTGGCCCAAAACAGCCGCCGCTACGCCAAGCGGCAGATCACCTACTTTGCCTCCATCCCCCATGTCCAGTGGATAGATGTGGAAAAGGCCGGGGAGAAAAGCGCAGAACTGGTCCGCGCCATGGTGGAAAGTTCATTAACGTCCGGCAATTCTACGCGCCGCAGGCGGCAATTTGGGCCATCGAGGACTTGAACCTCGGACCAAGAGATTATGAGTCTCCTGCTCTAACCAACTGAGCTAATGGCCCGTCTTTCCTTATCGTGGAACCTTATCGATACCCAAAAATTCGGGGCATGTCAAGCGGTTTTGGGGCGTCTGAAACTGGACAGGGCGTTAATGACTATCGGGGAAATGCCGGCAACGGCGGCGGTGATAGATCCCGCAGTCATGCCTTTCAGAGCCAAAACAAGACACGCGGCAAGGCCGCCGAGGCAGATCAAGAAAGAAAATACCATGCCAAGAATAATCGCCAGGGATTCGGCGTTTCGTTCTTTGACATCGGCGGCGGAGTATGCTTCCGCCATTTTGAATATACGTTCGGGATACCGCGGATCAACCTCGCTGTATCCCTTAAGCACCGCCGGAGGGGGAAGCGGCCCGGAAAAAAGGGCGCTTTCTTCCACCATTACTTCTGAACTATTTCGCTGTTTTGCGGGTGGACGCGGGCTGCTCATGCATAGCCTTTCTTATGTTGTTCCCCGCGCTCTGAAACGCGCCGCCGACGGAAACCCAAACATTGGCCGGGGAAGCGTTTCGTTGGGGGATATTCGGGAAAAGCGTCAGCGAACTCATGCCTTTGCTGAATCCCCGCACAATCGGCTTCATATTCATAGTCATAATTCCACTGTGAGGGAAATCCCGGACTTTTTCAAGCCATTTGGGGTCCCCCTTTACTCAACCATGTAATCCGCATACGATTGAGCCGGTTTCAAAATTCACCGCAGGAGGTTTTGTATGAGTAATCCCGTGCTTAACGCCATTGCCGAACGCCGGAGCATCCGGTCGTACAAGGCGGAGAAGATCACCAGGGAACAGGTGGATGTTCTGCTCAAGGCTGCCGTGGAAGCCCCCAGCGCCCGGAATTCCCAGCCCTGGCACTTTTCCGTAACCCAGAACCGCGCGATCCTGGATGAGATAAACGCCGAGGTTTCCGCGGTGTTGAAGAACGACGTGGGGGACATCTTCCACGGCGCCCCGGCGGTTATTTTCCTTTCCTGTGACGCGGAAAGCCGCTGGGCCCGGCTGGACTGCGGTATCGCCACGCAGACCATTGCCCTGGCGGCCCATTCCATCGGCCTGGGGACGGTGATCCTGGGGATGCCGGACCCCGCCTTTACCGGGCCCCGGAAGGATCACTTTAACGCCCTGCTCAAATTCCCCGCGGGGCACAGCTTTGCCGTGGCCGTAGCCGTGGGGGTTCCCGCGGGAACCAAGAACGCCCATCCGGTAGAACCAGACCGGATCAGTTTTGTGGAGTAGGAGTCTGTGGGGCTTTAGCCCAAATAATAAAGAAAATGCACAATTTTGTGCATTTTCTACCCTACAGACTCCCAAAGGAGCCCGAAAATCGGAGATTTTTGCGGTCAAAGGCCGCAAAAATCCACAAGTCCCACAGGCTCCTAG
>JAIROB010000236.1 GCA_031257695.1 Treponema sp.
ACCGGGGCCTGGACGCTGGTTGTCAACGAGGCTACCCGGCAAAAACTGGGGCTTGCCATTGAGGAAACCTCGGCATCCACCCTGGCGGACGGCAAAACCGATATCTACGCCGTAACGGAGGGGGTGAAGATTCAATGGAAGGACCGGAGCATTGTGCTCCCCGCGGTGGTGGTTCCCGACGCGAAGGACATACTCCTCGGAGCCTTGCCCCTTGAGGCGATGGATCTGATGGTTGATCCGGTACGCGAACAACTGGTCGGGGTCCACGGCGATCAGCCCCTGCACGTTCTCTACTGAATTGCTTCATAACCGGGCCGTATGAGGATACCATCGCCGGGGCTGTTTGTGGGTGTGCCGGTTTTCATCGCGGCCGCGGCGCTTCTGGGCTGCGCCGCGGTTTTTTCCGGGTGCTATACCCTGAAACAGGGAACCGCCATGCTTGGGTACCTGGGGAAGGCGGTGCCGGTGGAAACCCTTTTGACCGGAGATTCCGGGGCCGACGCGGAGTTTGTCCGGCGGGTGGCGGATATACGGAGCTTTGCGCTGGAAGATTTGGGGCTGCGGGAGACGGCTAATTACACGAAGTACGTTGAGATCGACCGGGACTATTTGGCCGCGGTGGTGTCCGCGTCCGCGGAGGATTCCTTTGCCCGCCATGAATGGTGGTTCCCCGTTGTCGGGTCCGTGCCCTATAAGGGGTTTTTTAACCCCGATGACGCCCGGAAGGAACGGGCCAGGCTGGAAAAGAAGGGCCTGGATGTTTGGATCCGCGGTGTGGACGCCTTTAGCGCCCTGGGCTGGTTTACCGACCCCCTCTATTCCTACATGAAGGAGTATCCGGTCCACCGCCTGGCGGATCTTATTATCCACGAATCCCTTCATACCACGATCTATTTGAAAAACCACGCCCAGTTTAACGAGGAACTGGCGGAGTTTGTCGGTTCCGAGGGGGCCCGTTTATATATAGAAAAGACCTTTGGGAAGGATTCCCATGAGAGCCGCGCCATTGCCGTTTCCGATGACGGCAGCGCCGTTTTTCTGGCTTTTATCCGCGAACTCATCGCCGAACTGGAACTGCTCTATGCCGGCGGTATTCCCCGGGAGGAAAAGCTCCAAAAAAAGGCCGAAATTATCCGGGCCGCCAAAGACCGTTTTGCCGAAAGCTACGACACGCTTTTCCAAAACGACAACTACCGCGGTTTCCCCGATCTCCCCATAAACAACGCGTACCTTGAGCTCTACCGTCTCTACTACGAGGAAGACGGCTATTTCCGGGACCTTTACCTCCGCAGCGGGTCGGATCTTAAGCGCTTCATAGCCGCCGCCAAAACCCTCAAACCCGCCAGGTCCAGGGGCGATCCCAGGGCCCAGCTTGAAAAAGCCCTGGGCCTTTAGCCGCGCCCCGACCCGCGGGCCGACGCCCCTTCCTCCTGCCGCTCTCCGCCGCGAGGCGGCCCGGAGGGGATAAATTCCCCTAAAGAGCTTTTTTATAAAACCGATACTAGTAATGAAACTGGACAGAATCATGCGCCCGTCGGGCCTCCATGGATAAGTCCGATCCTCACCCTTCCGGGAACGGGTGGGTCGAGGGTTCAGGCACGTTTCACTAAGCAAACGGCATGGATGCCGCGGCGTGGATCGCCGTCAGGGGATGGCGGTGCGCCGAAAATGCCAAGGGAGTGAATATGATTATTAATCACAACTTAAGCGCGATGTTTGCCGATAGGTCCCTCAAGGTCACCCAGGTTTACCTGGACAAGAACATGGAGAAACTATCGAGCGGCTTGCGTATCAACCGCGCCGGCGATGATGCTTCCGGACTCGCCGTTTCCGAAAAGCTGCGCAGTCAGATCCGCGGTTTGAATCAGGCGTCCACAAACGCCCAGAATGGCATTTCATTCATTCAAACTACGGAAGGTTACCTCCAGGAAACCCAGGACATCATGCAGCGTATCCGCGAACTGGCGGTGCAGTCTTCCAACGGTGTGTACACCGACGAAGACCGGATGTACATTCAGGTCGAAGTTTCTCAGTTAATTGATGAAGTTGACCGGATTGCGTCCCATGCCCAGTTCAACGGTATGAATCTGCTTACCGGACGGTTCGGAAGATTGGCTGGAGAAAATGTTGTTACCGCTTCCATGTGGTTCCATATCGGCGCCAACATGGATCAGCGGGAACAGGTGTTTATCGGCACCATGACGGCAAAGGGCCTTGGGGTCCGCGATGTCGGTGACGATACTATTCTTTCGTTGTCCAGCCCGGACAGCGCCAACCGTGCCATTGGAACCCTCGATGAAGCGCTAAAGAAGATCAGCAAACAACGCGCTGATCTCGGCGCCTACCAGAACCGCCTGGAACACGCAGTCCGCGGCCTCGATATCGGAGCAGAAAATATGCAGGCTTCGGAGTCCCGCATCCGCGACACCAACATGGCGAACGAGATGGTTAGTTACACGAAGAACCAGATCCTCAACCAGGCTGGAACCGCAATGTTGGCCCAGGCCAACCAGAAAGGTCAGACTGTGCTCCAGCTTCTGCAGTAGTTCTAACCCGGCGCTTGTTGCCGCGTAAGCGGCGGCGGGCGCGGGTGGGCAGGGCTACGCAGAAGACGTACTCGGGAAGGCGCCGTTCCGGCTTAGGCCGGAACGGCCTCTTTTTTTGCATGAAACCCGGCTGTTAGTCCGGCAGGGCTATTTTTCGGTGAGGTTATCCACCCCGTTATCCCACTTTTCCGGAGCGGGGGGATCCGCGGCATATTTTTCGCAGCGGTCAAGGTACAGTTTTGCTACCCGGTCCTGATCATTTTCCTGATAAATTTCCCTAAAAAGACGCAGTGCCCCGGAGAAATCCCGGTTTTCATAGGCGCCGAAGGCGCGGTCCCACTTGCCGAGCATGGCCTCCACCGCCGGCGGCGCGTCTTCCCGCAGATCCAGCGCTTCGTAGAGCCTGAGCGGGGTGTCTACCCCCACCACCCGCACCCGGCTTAAACCCCGGGTGAGGAACTCGTCCCCGATCTTCGCCCGGGTGTATTCGCTGATCAGGATGCCCCCGGTGTTGTACTGCTTGTTCACCCCCTCAAGCCGGGCGGCCAGGTTTACCGCGTTTCCCATGATGGTATAGTCCATCTTGTTCGGGGTGCCCATGTTGCCCACCACCATCTCTCCGGTGTTGATCCCCAGCCGGGTATACAGCGGATTAGGATCGTTAAGGTCTTTTAGAATTTTTTTGTTCACCATCGCTTCCATCACCTTGCCGGTGATAAGTCCCTGGGCCAGGACCTCCCTGTTTATCTCTGTCTCCGCCCGTTTCATCAGAATAGCGGATCGGCAGGCCAAGGCCGCGTGGTCGCTCATGTAGACCGGCGCTCCGAAAAAGGCGATGATGGCGTCTCCTTCGTATTTGTCAATGGTGCCGTGGTTTTCCAGGATAATATCGCTCATCCGGGTAAGGTAATAATTGAGCAGCTCCACTAACTTCGCGGGATCGCCCAGGGCTTCCGAAATAGTAGAAAAACTGCGGACATCCGTAAAGATGGCGGTCATTTCCCGTTTTTCGCCCCCCAGCTTTAACTGGGAAGGGTCCGCGATTATCTGTTCTATCACCATGGGGCTCAAGTACTGGCTGAAAGCGGATTTGATAAACCGCTTCTGGCTGCCCTCTGTGGCGTACTTGTAGATGGAAGCGGCCAGGAAGGTGAAGACCGCGCCGGACAGGGGAAACACTATGGGAACCCAGTACCCCAGATAGTAAGCGAGGAAACCCGCGCCTGTAATGAGGGCGGTCAGGATAACGCTGCCCGACACGGTTACTGCGATGCGCTGGCTGTACAGGACCAGGAGCGCCATGATAGCTATGGAGAGCAGGCTCATCAGGGGCGCCAAAGCGGAGGGGCTCTCCCGGATAAAATCGTTGTTAAGGATATTGTCGAGCATGGTGATGTGCACCCCCATGCCGGGATACACCGTGCTCAGGGGGGTGCTGCATATATCAAAAAGGCCCGCAGCGTAGAGGCCGACAAAAACATACTTGTCCTTAAAATCTTCAGGCGGCAGGAGGGGCTCTTCCCCCCTGGCATAGGCTTCGGCGCTTTGCAGTATATCCTTGGCGGAATAGGGCCAGTATTTGTCCAGGGTGCCGCCCTTGAACCTGAGGAGGCTGCCGCCGTTTGCGCCCACCGGAATGGTGTGCTCCTCCCACCGTATGGTCCGCTCCTTTTCGTCATAGCGTATTCCCGTATCGCTGCCGGAAACCAGGAGGGAAGCCGCTGAAAGTCCCGGTATGGCCCTGCCGTCAAAGAGGTTGAAAAGCCAGGCCCGGCGCACGATCCTGTCGGATTCGGCCACAAGACTCGTGGTGACGCTGCCTATAGCTCCGGCGGTATGCAGGAGGCCGGGGATGGGGAATTGGGCGCCGATCCGCCTTTCCTCCGCGTCTTCCAGGGAGTTCAGCAAATCGTAACGCGAAACAATGGGATCGAAACCGCTCAGATCGAAAGTTTTTGTGTTCAGTTCCGGCGGCCAGGAATAGACGCTGTTCCAGGTGGAGCTGAAAAAAACGGTGTGGATGGTCCGGCCAAACTCCCGGTCCGCGTTTATAAAGGACAGGTCGTCTCCGCTGCCGTACACCGAGGGCTCGGAAAAAATAACGTCAAAGGCCACGGCCGCGGCGCCCCCGATGTTCATATAGTTCACCATGTCGGCATAGGCCCGCCGGGGCCAGGGCCAGGACCAGTTTCGCCCGCTCTGGGCCGCCCAGTCTATGCTGGACTGATCCAGGAGCACCACGATGATGTCGTCGGAGGTGCGGTAGGTGTCGGCAAAGACCCGGACCCGGAAATCGTAGGTCTTCATCTCAAGGAAATTGAACACTCCCAGGAAGTCCGCAAGGAACATTACGAGAAACACCGAAAGGATGATAACCGGCGTGGAGATCCTTTTAAAAAAACCCTTTACATTGATCTTCATGCCTGCCGCCGGAACACAGAGGCTTATTGGGCCGTACTAAAGCGGGCCTCCCGGTAAGAGCGGGTGTCCCGCACCGCGTCTTTGTATTGGCGCAAGGGCCGTTCCAACTGGGCGATCCTGTCCTCCGGCGACGGGTGGGTGCGGGCAAGCCCGTTGGCAAGCCCGCCGGGGCGCCGGGACTGGGTTTGTTCGAGGACCCGGAGCATGGCGGCTAAACTTGAAGGCTCGTATCCGGTGTCTGCCAGCAGCTCCAGGGCGAGGGTGTCCGCGGCGAATTCCTGGTTCTGGGAGTAGCCTTCCTGCATGGCGGAAACAATGTCGTTTGCCGCCTCGTCAAGGATCTCGGTAAGGTCCGAAAGCGCCAGGCCGGCAAGGGAAGATCCGGTTGTGGCAAGGGCGTTTATCACCCGGTTGGACTTAATCGCCATAATGCTGTGCTGCAACTGGATGTGGGCAATTTCATGGGCGATAACCGCCGCCAGGGTATCCTCGGAGGAAGCGCAGTCCAAAAGCCCGCGGGTAATAAAAATGTGCCCGCCGGAGGTGGAAAAGGCGTTGATCTCCGCGCTGTCCAGAACCATCGTGTGATAGCCGTTAAAAATTTCCGGCTTCTTGGAGTTGATCGCCACAGCCGCGGTGATTTCGTTCAGGTACAGAACCAAATCCTGATTTTCCTGGTAGAGCGCATAGTTGGTAAGGAGGTTTGCCCCCACCGCGCGGCCGATATAGTACTCCTGCTCCGGGGTAATGTCCTCAAGCGCCCGCTCTATGGAGCGGGCGGACTGGGACAGCGCCCTGGCCCCCCGGGAATCGCCCATTTCGTCGGCGCTGTCCCCAATGGCCTGGGCCATGCCGCGACAGGAAAAGCCCAGGACCGCGAAACCGGCGATCACCCATAGGGACACGATAGGCTTCATTTTTACGGCGCCCTTCACGCTATTCCCCCCGGGCCAGACGGCCCTCCTGCAGGAAACTAAAGAGCTGCCGGTTCGGGATACGTATCGCCTCCATGTCATCGATGGCGTCATAGTTCAGGGTCCCGTTCTGGCGGTAGGCGTTTTCAACTTCCTGGTTAAAGCCCTTTCCCGCCAAAGCGATTTCGTCTGCCGACGCGGAGGTTGAACTGCCAACAATGATGCGTTTGGTGGTAAGGCTGGCCGCGGCAACCCAGCCGCTGATCTCAGGCGGCTCCACAGATTTTATCTGTACCCATTTTCCGTATTCCTGCAGGATCGAAACCGGAGCGCCGTAAGCCAGGGTTCCCAGGATATCCGCAAAGAACGCTGTTGAACTCTTTACCTCGATGGTCTTTGCGGTGACATACATGGTTCTCCCGACTAAGGACTGGGCGCACAAGGCCCCCGCCGTAAACAGGCCCAGGGCCGCGCAGAGAATTAAACGCTTCATATACAACACTATAGCACGGATAAAAAAAAGTTTCCAGAATTGAAACAAAAATTGCAGGAATTTGCCGTGCCCGGAGATTTTCTTTCTAGCAGTTTGTTGCGCTTCGCGCATAAATCGTATAAAAATTCACGAAAGTGAATTTTTATACCGCTCAAACTGCATAAGGACGCCGGATAATCGGGATTTTTTGCATAAAAATGCAAAAAATCCACAAGCGCTACAGGCTCCTAGGTTCCCCGCTGGCGGCTTATTTCGTAGAGCAGCACCCCCGCTGCGACCGAGACGTTGAGGGAATCTATGCGGCCCCGGGAGGGGATGGCCACCAGGGCGTCGCATTGCTCTTTGAGGAGCCGGCTTAGGCCGGCCCCTTCGCTTCCCAGAATAATGGCTGTCCGGCCCCGGAGGTCCCTGTTCCAGACCGTGTCCCCGGCCATGTCCGCGCCGTAGATCCAGAACCCCGCGTCCTTGAGGGCCCCCAGCGACCGGGACAGGTTGGCCGTTTCCGCCACCGGAACCCAAGCGTCCGCCCCCGCGGAGGTTTTGGAAACAATGTCCGCGTATTTGGCGATCCGGCGGGTCCGGGTTAGCACCAGATCCACGGCGAACTGTCCGCAGGACCGGAGTATGGCGCCGTAGTTATGGGGGTCGGTAATTTCGTCCAGGATCACCGCCAGCGCGTCCTTCCGGTCCCCCAGGCCGGCCAGGAAGTTTGCCAGGGTAAGCTCATTGCCCTGTTTTGAGTCTTCGGTGTAGAGGGCTATGCCGCGGTGATCCGGCGCCAGGCGGTCCAACTCGTGGGTCCCCACCCGGTTAATCCGGATTTTCCGCTCCACCGCCAAACCCACGATTTTCTGCGCCCGGGGACCCGCCTTGGCCACCAGGAGGGGGCCAACCTGATCCGGGGCTGCCGCCTTAATTCGTTCTTCAATGGCATGGAAGCCGCTCAGATACCCCATGCCCCTCACCCAAGCCCGTAGGTCTTGCCATAGCGCACAATCTCCGTGTTCCCGTAGCCCTTCTCCTCAAGATATTTTTTGAAGTGCGCCTGGGCTTTGGGCTCGCCGTGGACCAGGAGCAGCTTCTTCAAGTGTGAGGTATCCAGGGAGTC